>CALNBU010000680.1 GCA_937875615.1 uncultured Archangium sp. | reverse complement strand
GGCCAGCAGCACCGCGTCACAGCCCAGCTCCATGGCGAGCGCGGCGTCCGAGGCGACGGCCGCCTTGATGCCGAGGTCGGCGATCTTCCGGCCGTAGGGCCGGGTGGCGTTGGTGAGCGCGAAGGTGGAGGTCATCGGCACCGCGCCGGGCATGTTGGCGACGCCGTAGTGGATGACGCCCGACACCTCGTAGGTGGGGTTGTCGTGGGTGGTGGCGTGGATGGTCTCGATGCAGCCGCCCTGGTCGACGGCGACGTCCACCACCACCGAGCCGCGGCTCATCTCCGCGATGAGCTCCTTGCTGACCAGCTTGGGCGCCTTGGCGCCGGGGATCAGCACCGCGCCGACCACGAGATCGGCCTCGCGCACCGCCTGGGCGATGTTCTCGGAGTCGCTCATCAGCGTCTTGAGCTTCCCGCCGAAGATGTCGTCGAGGTACGTCAGGCGGTTGAGCGAGACGTCGAGGATGGTGACGTCGGCGCCCATGCCGACCGCGACCTTGGCCGCGCAGGTGCCCACCACGCCGCCGCCGATGATGGCCACGCGGGAGTTGCGCACGCCGGGGACGCCGCCGAGCAGAATGCCCTTGCCGCCGTGGGCCTTCTCCAGCGACTTGGCGCCGACCTGGATCGCCATCTTGCCGGCGACCTCGGACATCGGCTTGAGCAGCGGGAGCGAGCCGTCCTCGGGCTGAATCGTCTCGTAGGCCACCGCGGCGACCTTCTTCTCCACCAGCACCTTCGCCAGCTCCGGCACCGCCGCGAGGTGGAAGTAGGTGTAGATGATCTGGCCCTGCTGCATCCGCTCGTACTCGGGCGCGATGGGCTCCTTGACCTTGACGATCATCTCGGCGCGCTTCCACACCTCGTCGGCGGTGGGCAGCAGCTGCGCGCCGACGCGCTCGTAGTCGGCGTCGGAGATGCCGGCGCCCTCACCGGCGGTGGCCTCCACGAAGACGGTGTGGCCGGCCTTGACGTGCGCCGCGGCGATGGCGGGCGTCATGCCCACGCGGTACTCGCGGGTCTTGATCTCTTTGGGGACTCCGATGATCACGATGTGACTCCTTCTCAGGGGGGAGAAAACGCGGCGGGACTTGGCCGGGCGCCTGCGCAGAGTCAAAGAGATTCGCGTGACGCAGAACGGCAAGCCGCCGCGCCGCGCTGCGCGACTCATCGCCCCGAACACTTCTTGCGATGAGGGGAAAAAGAGCGGTCCCGGCGCGATTCGAACGCGCGACCCCTGGCTTCGGAGGCCAGTACTCTATCCAGCTGAGCTACGGGACCAGACTCTGGGCGGTGCGTATACACGCAACCCGCGAAGTCGGTGACTCAAAACTTAAGTGAAGCCTGACAAAGCCTATAGAGTCAGCCCCGCGATGAGTTCTCCTTCGATTCGCAAACTGGGCCGGTATGAGCTCCTTTTCCTGCTCGGTCAGGGAGGTATGGGGGAGGTGCACCTCGCCCGCCTGACGGGCGCCGCCGGCTTCGAGAAGCTGTGCATCGTCAAGACCGTGTTGCCCAACCTCGCGGGCGACGCGCAGTTCATCGACCGGTTCCACCACGAGGCGCGGGTGTTGGTGCAGTTGACCCACTCCAACATCGCGCAGGTGCATGACATGGGGGAGGTCGACGGCACCCTCTACATGGCCATCGAGTACGTGCCCGGCGTCGATCTCTCCCGCATCGAGACGCGGGTGGAGCGGCAGCAGGCCACCATGCCGCTCCCGGTGGCGCTGCTGATGGGCCGCGAGCTGTGCGAGGCGCTCGGCTACGCGCACCGGAAGGCCGGGGCCGACGGAGAGCCGCTGGGCATCGTGCACCGCGACGTGTCTCCGCAGAACGTGATGGTGTCCTACGAGGGACAGGTGAAGGTCATCGACTTCGGCCTCGCCAAGTCGACCGCGCGCAGCAAGCACACCCAGGCCAACACGGTGATGGGCAAGCTCGGGTACATGGCGCCCGAGCAGGCGATGGCGAAGCCCGTCGACCATCGTTCGGACATCTTCTCGGCGGGCATCGTGGTGTGGGAGGCCCTCGCGGGGCGCCCGCTCTACGAGAGCGGGACCATGTCGGAGATGGTGGCGCGCATGGCCTTCGCGGAGCTGCCCACGCTCTCCGAGGTGCGCCCGGAGTTCCCCGGCAAGCTCAACGACATCGTGATGAAGGCGCTGCAGCGGGACCCCGCCCAGCGCTACCAGCGCGCCGAGGAGTTCGCCCGCGCGCTCAACGAGTTCGCGGTGCGCGAGGGCCACACCACCGGCTCCGAAGAGGTGGGGAACTTTGTCCGCTCCATCTGCCCCGAAGAGTTCGCCGCAGAGCGGCAGCTCCGCTCGCGCCTCTCGATGATGCGCAAGCGCCCCTCGCAGGTCCGCGAGAGCGACGAGGTGCCCACCGAGCAGATGCAGGCCATCGACGGCACCTTCCTGCGCAGCGGGGCGCAGGCTCCAGATCCGAAGACGGCGTCGGGCGCGCCGATGACGGCGGCGCAGCGGGCGATGTCGCTCTACCAGAGCTCGCCCGACGTGCCGCCGAAGGGGGGCACCATGGTGCGTCCCCAGGCCTCCGAGGAGGACGACGTCGAGCCGGCCCGGGGCGGTACGCTGGTGCGTCCGGCGAGCGGCGGCGCCGTGGTTCGTCAGCCGGTGGACTCCGTGTACGTGGCGCCCAGGAGCCGAACGCCCTTCGTCATCGCGGGGTTGCTGGCGGTGATCGCGCTGAGTGCGGGTGCGCTCTGGTACACCTCGCGGGCCGCGCCGGCGCGCGAGGCCCCCGACGCCGGCGTGCCGCTCGCGGCGGTCGATACCCCGGCGACGCCCGTTGAGCCCGAGAAGCCCGTGGAGTCCCCGCCCGACGCCTCGACCCCGGTGGCCCTCGTGGTCCTGGAGCGGGTGAAGGCCGACAAGGTGTGGCGGCTCCAGCGCAAGGGCGACGATGATCTCCTGCTGCTGGGCAGGGGCGACAAGCTGGCGGAGGGCGATCGGCTCAACCTGGTGGGTGAAGAAGAGGACGGCGAGCGGCCGGTCTACGCCCACGCGGCGGTCATCGAGATCACCGGCTCCATCGCGCACGTGCTGCTCGACGAAGACACGCAGCTGCCAGACCCGGTGTACGCCGCGCGCGACAACAGCGGGAAGCCCGTCGCCGTCAAGACCACGGTGAAGCGGAAGGACCCGGTGGTGAAGACCACCGAGCCCAGCGTCGAGCCGGTCAAGCAGCCCACCACCGAGCCCGTCAAGCAGCCGACCACCACCACCGCGAGCCCCACCGATCAGCCGACGCGTCAGCTCTATGGCTGGGTCCACATCTCGGCGGTCGATCGCAAGAAGCAGCGGATGGTGGTCCTCACCAGTCAGAACCCGTTCCGGTTGACGCAGTGCGAGCTGCGCCTGCCGCAGAACCTGGTCGCGAAGATCCCCACGGAGCTGGGCCCCAGCGGCAAGGCCTCGGTCAACTTCAACAGCTTCCGGGCCGACGCCCGCCCGGCGCTCAAGGAGTTCGCGGCCAACTGGTCGGCGCTGTACTGCAACGAGGGCCGCGGCTTCGTCCGCACCACCTACGCGCCGTGAGCGCCGTCGACGTGTCGCCGCGCGCCGGTGAGGAAGTCCGCTAGGCTCCGGCGCCGTGAGCGCACCTTCAGCATCACAGCAGCGTGACTTCGAGGCGTGGCTCGAAGCGCGGGTCCCCCGCGCTGACTGGGGCCGGCTGAACCTCGAAGATCTCTCGTTGTCGTTCCGGGCGCTCGCCGGGGTGCCCGCGGCGTTGGCCGAGGTGGAGCGGCGGCTCAAGCGGGTGACGCGCGCGGTGGCGGGCCGAGACGGCGACGAAGACTTCGTGCAGGAGGTGACGCAGCGGGTGCGCCAGCGGCTCCTCGTGGGGAGCAAACCCAGGCTCGCCAGCTACCAAGGCGCCGGCGCGTTGGTGGTGTACCTCAAGGCGGTGGCGCTCTCGGTGTCGGTGGACCTCCGGCGGGCCTCGAAGTCGCGTGAGGCGCCCTCGGGCGATGAGCGCCTGCTGAGCCTCGCGGCAGAGCAGGAGGGCCTCGACGCACAGCTGGCGCACGCCGACCATCGCGCGCACTTCACCGCCGCCTTCAAGGAGGCCCTGGCGGCGCTCTCGGGCGAGGAGCGCACCTGGCTGCGCATGCGCTTCGTCGAGGGTCTGAGCGTCGACGAGGTCGGCGCGACCTTCGGCGTGCATCGGACCACCGCCATGCGCTGGCTCGAGAAGGTGCAGCGCCGGCTGCTGTCGGAGACGAGGAAGCGGATGTCGGCGCGGCTGGGGTTGAGCGTGAGGTCGCTCGACTCGCTGTTCGTCGCCATGCGGCCCTCGTTGGCCGAGAACCTCTCGCGGTTGCTGCGCCGCCCGTCGCGCGCCACCAGCAGGTGAGCCGTGACGCCGCTGTGGTGTAAGAGCAACTACTCGTTCCTCGAGGGCGCCAGTCACCCTGAGGAGCTGGTGGAAACGGCGCACGCGCTGGGCTTTCGCGCGCTGGCGTTGACCGACCGCGACGGTGTCTACGGCGTGGTGCGCGCGCACGAGAAGGCGAAGGCCCTCGGTCTCCAGCTTCTCATCGGCGCGGAGGTGACGCTCGACGACGGCGCCACGCTGGTGCTGCTGGCCGAGGACAGGTCAGGCTACGCCAACCTCTGCCGGCTCTTCTCGCTGCGCAGGCCGTGCTCAAGGAGGCCTTCGGTGATCGCCTGTATGCGCGGCTGGCGCGACACTTCCTGGATCATTCGGCGGACGAAGAGGCGACGCTCCGGGCGCGCGCCCGGGCGCTCGAGGTGGAGGTGGTCGCCGCGCCGGAGGTGCTCTACCACCACGCCT
>CALNBU010000679.1 GCA_937875615.1 uncultured Archangium sp. | reverse complement strand
TGAAGCGTGCGATGCGCCTGCGTCAGGAGCTCGCCCCAGCTCGGCGTGGGCGGCGCCACCCCGATGCCGAGGAAGGACAGCGCGGTCTCCAGCAGGATGGCCGAGCCCACGCCGAAGGTGGCCGTCACCAGCACCGGGCCGGCGGCGTTGGGCAGCAGGTGCCGCCAGAGGATGCGCCACGGCGAGGCGCCCTGCGCCCGGGCCACCAACACGAAGTCGCGCGTCTTGAGCGAGAGCACCTCGGCCCGCACCAGCCGCGCCACGTCGGTCCAGCGGGTGAGGCCCAGCGCCAGCACCAGCGCCAACAACGACTGCGTGCGCAGCACCGAGAGGAGCGCGAGGAGGAAAAACACCAACGGGAAGGTCTGCATCACCTCCACCACCCGGGAGAGCACCGCGTCGGTGGCGCCGCCCCAATAGCCGCTCGCGCCGCCCACCGCCGCGCCCACCCCCAATGAGACCAACACCGTGAAGAAGGCGATGAAGAGGCTGACGCGCGCGCCGTGCACCAGCCGCGCCGCCACGTCGCGGCCCAGCTCGTCGGTGCCCAGCCAGTGCCGTCCATCGGGCGCCCACGGCGGCGGCGCGGCGCGCACCTCGCCGGTGGAGGCCAGGGTCTGCAGCGGCCCGTAGGGAATCGGCGTGCGCAGCTGCCACTCCCAGACCGGCGGCGCCGCGGGCTTCGTCAGGCAGGGCAACACCCACAGGCGGCCTTCGGCGCGCCCCAGCAGCGGCAGCTCCGAAGCGAGGAGGTCGGCCCCCAGCGCCAGCGCGCTCAGCGCCGTCAACGCCGCCAACCAGCGCTTCATCGCCCCGCCTCGCCCACGCGGATGCGCGGGTCGATGAAGGCGTAGGCCAGGTCGACCGCCAGCATCGAGAGCATCGTCACCACCGCCACCACCGTCGTCGCCCCCATCACCGTCGGGTAGTCGCGGGCGCCGATGGCCTCGAAGGCCAACAGCCCCATGCCGGGGATGCCGAAGATGCGCTCGATGACCACCGAGCCGCCCACCAGGTGGGGCAGGTAGAGGCCCAGCATGGTCACCACCGGCAGCAACGAGTTGCGCAGCGCGTGCACCCACACCACACGGCGCTCGGGGATGCCCCGGGCCCTCGCCGCGCGCACGAAGTCCTGCGCCAGCGCCTCGCTCATCGCCGCGCGCACCTGGCGGGTGGCCACCACCGCGGTGGGCCACGCCAGGCAGATGACCGGCAACACGAAGCCCCCGTCGGCCAACCCCTGCACGGGGAAGAGCTGCAGGAAGTGCGGGCTGGCGAAGAAGAGCAAGAGCAGCACCGCCAGCCAGAAGCCCGGGAGGCTCCACGCCGCCACCAGCGCCGCCTCCGCAACCCGGGCCCAGCGGCGCCGGCGGTGCACCGCCAGGCTGACGCCCAGCGGCACCGCCACCCCGAAGCCCAGCACCAGCGCCAGGCCCGCCACCAGCGCGGTGCGCGGGAGCGCCTCGGCCAGGCGCTCGGACACCGGGCGCTGATCGACCAGCGAGCGCCCGAAGTCGAGGCGCACCACCCGCGAGAACCACCTGACGAACTGGAGCGGGAGCGGCGCGTCGAGGCCGTGCGCGGCGCGCTGCTGCGCCACCGCCGCCTGCGAGGGCCCCACCGTCTCCAGGTCGAGGGAGAACGGGTCTCCCGGCGCCCAGCGCGCCACCATGAAGGTCAGCAGGGTGATGCCCACGAAGGTGGGCACCATCAACAGCAGCCGACGCAGCAGCGCGCGCCGCATCAGGGCTCCACCCACAGCGACGAGAGGTCTGGCCAGCCCTGCGCCAGCCGCACCCCGTGGACCCGGCGCTTGAAGGCGAACAGCTCCGGCGGCCGCCCGAGGAAGAGGTAGGCCTCTTCGGCCGCGACGCGGCGGTGCACCTCGCGCTCCAGCCGGTGACGCTCGGCCTCGTCCCAGGTCCCTCGAATCTGCTCCAGCAACCGGTCGACCTCGGCGTCGCTGAAGCCCACGTAGTTGGCCCCTCCCTCTCGCGCCGAGGAGTGGAAGAGCGGGAAGTTGTCCTGCAGGGCGTCGCGCGAGAACCAGGACAGCGCGATGGCCTCGAAGTCGTGCGGGCGCACCCGGCTCATGTACGCCGAGACGTCGACGGTCTCGATGCGCGCGTCGATGCCCGCGGCCTTCAGAGTGTCGAGGTAGAGCGGCAGCGTCTTCGCCATGCGCACCGACTGCGCCGGCACCAGGAAGGCGAAGGAGAACCGCACGCCGTCGCGGGCCAGAACCCCGTCGGCCTGCGGCGCCCAGCCCGCGGTGGCCAGCAGCGCCCGGGCGCGCGCGGGGTCGAAGCCCGGCATCGACACCTCCGGCGCGCAGCTCTCGTCGGTGAAGTACGGACAGCTCGAGCGCGGCTCCAGCCCCAGCGTCACCGTCTGGTCGACCAGCGGCGCCGGGAACAACAACGTCAGCGCGCGGCGCGTGGGCGCGTCGCGGAACTGAGGGAGCCGCTGGTTGAAGCCCAGCCACGCGTAGGACGGCTGCGTCGCGCGCACCCGCTGGTACTGCGTCCACGCCCAGGGCTGCGACTCCACCGCGCGCCAGGTCGCGGGCGGGATGCGCGTCATCACGTCGAACTCGCCGCGCGCCCAGGCGGCGCTCGCCGCCACCTCGTCCTTCACGAAGCGGAACACCACCCGCTCCAGGTGCGCGCGGGCGTCGGCGCGCACGTAGCTCAGCGACTGCCCGGCCTCCCAGCGCTCGAAGCGGAACGGCCCGGTGCCGATGGGCGCGCGGTGCAGCGGCAGGGTGTCCCAATCGCCGCGCAGCGCGTGCGCCGGCAGCATGGGCAGCGCCGACAACACCAGCACCTCGGCGAAGACCCCCGGCGACCTCCAGCGCAGCACCACGGTGTGCGCATCCGGCGTCTCGATGGACTCCAGCGCCAGCAGCTCTTCCCGGAAGGCGGCGGTGGCGTTGGAGGCGTTCAACACCGTCTCCAGCGTGGCCTTCACGTCGGCGGAGGTGAAGGGGCGCCCGTCGTGAAAGGTGACGCCCTCCCGCAGCGCGATGGAGAGCGTGTCGCCGTCGCGCTTCCACGAGGTGGCGAGGCGGCCCGCCAACGTCTCGTACACCGGCCCCACGGTGATGCGCGACATGGTGCCCTCGGCGAAGCGGTCGTGCAGCCGGGTGAGCCCCACCGGCTCGATGGCCAGGCGGACGGTGAGCGTTCCCCCGTCGCGCGGCGCGCCCGGCGCCGTCTCCACGAAGCGTCCCTCGCGCCAGGCGGCGTCGGGCCCCGGCGAGGCGGGGCTGCGGCAGCAGGAGGCCGCCAGCAACAAGGTGAAGAGCCAGCGCGTCACGGCGCGGCCAAGGTTGCATCGGAACGGGCCGCCGGGCCACTTCCGCGATGCGCCCCGTCTGGCCGGCGGCTACTGCACCTCCACCACCGGGACGTCCTCCGGCGGCGCGAGCTCGAACCACGACGGCTCCGTCGCCTCGTTGACGGCGACGTCCTTGAGCGTCAGCTCCAGCCGCGCCTTCACGCCCGCCGCGTCGAGGGTGATGAGGCGCGGCAGCTGCACGCCGTTCTCTTCGCGGAACTGGCCGAAGGACAGCGCGTAGGCCCCGTCGGAGCGCTCGCTGCGCACCACCCGGTACAGCGGCGGCTGCACGTGCAGCGTCTGGACCACGGCGCCGCGCCGCAGCGTCAGCACGAAGAGCTGGAGCCGCTCGTC
>CALNBU010000678.1 GCA_937875615.1 uncultured Archangium sp. | reverse complement strand
CGAAGCCGGGACCGAGGTTGGCGCTGGTCGCCGGCACCCGCACCTGCACCGACGCCAGCCAGTGCGGCGGCGGCGGCAGCCTCTGCGTCAGCAACAACGACCAGATCTCGCTCTACGACGACGTCGGCTTCTGCCTGGCTGGCGGGTGCACCGTCTCCTCCAGCAATCCTCAGTCGACGTGCCGCTCCGGCTACCAGTGCTTCGGCACGGGCGGGGACGGCACGCCCGGCTTCTGCTGGGTCTCGCAGATTCCGCTGCCCATCGAAGGCAACGCCGATGCGAAGGTCGGCACCCCCTGCACGACGAACAGCCAGTGCCAGAGTCCGCCTGCAGCCGTGTTGAGCATCTGCGCCGACGCCTGGCCCAACGGCGGGTACTGCACGGCGAACTGCCTGTACGACATCCGCGGCGACTTCTGCGGCAACACCGCCACCTGCATCGGTCTGGGCCAGGACGCCCTGTGCCTCGACAACTGCCCGGCGCCCAACACCCGCTCCGACTGCCGCAGCGGGTACACCTGCATGCCGCTGAACAACCTCACGCACGGGTTCTGCTACCCCGACTGCACCGCCACCGGGTGCGATCAGGGGACCTGCAACGCCACCACCGGCTTCTGCCAGTAGTCAGGAGAGCCGGGGGCGAAACTCTTCGGCCAGCGCCTCGACCTGCGAGGCGATGGCCCGCCCCTCTTCGAGGAGCCGCTGCTGGAGCCGCTTGCGGTTCCCCAGCACGAAGAAGGTGCGCACGTCGTGGAGCGCGGAGAGCCGCCGCTCCACGAAGATGCGGGTGAAGGCGGCGAGCGGGATGGCCCCCACCAGGGTGACGCCAGCCCACACCGGCCCCAGGAACTTCCACGCCAGGAAGGTCAGCAGCCCGAGCCACAGCGGCGCCAACAGCATGGTCGAGAGCACCTTGATGGTGCCCTGGATGTCCCAGGAGACGCCCGAGGCCCGCGACGCGAGGCGCGTCACCAGGAACGGCACCGCGAAGAGCACGAAGCCCAGCACCACCAGCGGTGACGACAGGAGCCAGAGCAGGTTCCTCGCCACGAACCACAGCACCGTGGTGGGGCGGTAGCGCGAGGTGAGATCATCCGGAGAGACCGCGAGCAGCTCCAGGCGGGTGCGGAACTGCTGCACCGCCTCCTTCAGCGCCTCGAAGCGCTCCGGCTGCTCGTCGCGCAGCAGCCGCATCCCGCGGGCGAAGCGCTTGAGCCGGTCCGGGTCTCCCGCCTTCTGGCCGGTCTGCAGCGAGTACAGCTCGTCGGCCGTCTTGATGATGGGGAGATCCTCCCAGGCCTCGAGGTTGAGCGTCACCTTCTTGAGCGCGTCGGCGATGGTGCCGGTGAGCGCCTTCACGTCGCCCTCCACCGGCAGCGGCTCGCCGATCTCCACGTGCACCCGCGAGCGGAAGCGGTTGCGCGCCACGTAGGTGATGCCGACCGGCACCACCTTCGGGTCGACGCCCTGCTCCTTCGCCGCCAGCACGATTCGGGCAGCGCCCGTCTTGAGCTCGCTCAGCTGCGGCTCGCTGTGCGACTTGCCCTCGGGGAAGATGGTGATGGCCCGCCCCGAGACCAGCGCGGCGGTGGCCGCGGTGAGCGTCCCCTCGTTCTTCGCCGTGTCTGCGCCGTCCTGCTTCCGGTACACCGGCAGCGCGCCGACCCCGCGGAGGAGCGCGCCGACGCCGGGCATGCGGAAGAGCGGCTCCTTCGCCAGGAAGGTCACCTCCCGCTGAGAGAGGACGAAGATGAGGCCCGGATCGACCAGCCCGTTGGGGTGATTGCCGACGTACATCACCGGGCCAGCCAGCGAGAGACCACCATGCGGGTCGACCGGCGCTTCGATGCGGTAGAAGCCTCGGAGCGTCGCCGTCGCCCACGCACGAATGAGCCGGTAGATCATGAGTTGGTCGGGCCTCTCCCCGGTTTGCTGCGTTCGAGAAACTGCTCCTGTTTTTCGTAGCCGCTGCGCTGGAGCCGTTGATCATCGATGCGGCGCGCGGCGCGCTCGAAGAGCTTCGAGAGCACCCGGAACCCCTCGGACATGGCCCGCTCCACGCGCTCGCGGCGCTCACGCTGTGCCGCGGCGGAGGTCTCGCTTCTGAAGATTCGGAGAGGCATGACTTTGCGCCTTCTTACCAACCTCTGCTATCCGACGGAGCCGTGAGTAAGCAAAGCGTACTTCTCGTGGCGATCGGTTGTCTCGCGGTGCTGGCGGGCTCGCTCTGGTTCTCCCACGCGGTGTCGACGCCGGCGCCGATGAGCTCACCCGCAGATGCCCCCGTCGCCGAGCTGATCGTCCCCACGCCGCCCCCGAGCCTCCACCGCATTCGGCCCCGCCACCTCGACAACCCGATGGTGCGCCCCGCGCCGCGCGCCACCGCGACCCAGCGGCCGGAGTTCGACGAGGCCGACGCCGACATCGCGCACCCCAGGTCTTCCCGCTCCTCGGTGCAGTCGGCCTACGAGCTCTTCGAGCGCTGCATGAAGTTCGAGCCGGAGAACGAGCGCTGCAAGACCAGCCGCAACAACGCGCAGGCGAGGCTGACGCTGATGCCCCCCGACGAGCAGCGGCCGACCCTCGACCGCACCGGCGTGACGAACGAGCGGGCGGCCCTCGGGGAGCGCGCGGCGGTCAGGGCCCGACTCCGGGAAGGAGACCTGCTCCGCCGCGACGAACGCCGCCTCAACAAGCAGCAGCGCCTCGAAATCCTGAAGCAGCGCCAGCCCGACGAGTCGCAGCGCTGACCCTCAGCGCCGCTTCTCGAGCTTCTCGGTCAGCGCGCGCACCTCGCCCTTGAGCTTGTCGAGCTCGGCGCGCACCCCCGCCAGTTCCTTCGTGGGAGACCGGCTGCGCAGCGTGCGCACCGCCTCGCGCGCGGCCCGCTGCTCCCGACCGTCGAGGAAGGGCGTGGACCTCAGGGCGCTGATGAGGCGCTCGTCGCCCAGCACCGTGGCCGCTTCGATCGCCGCCAGCCGCACCCGGAAGCTCTCGTCGCGCAGGTGGCGGGCGATGAGCTCCACCGCCTCCGTCTCCTTGTCGATGGCCGGGGCCAGCCTGGCCAGCGCCACCACCGCCGCCCGGCGACCGAAGACGGGCGCGCCCACCGCGAGCGCCGCCACCACCGGCTTCCAGCTCTTCTCTTCTCTCAGCGCCGCCAGGCCGTCGAGCGCCCCCACCCGCACCGCGTCCTGGAACGAGGGCCGGTCGAGCATCGCGGAGAGCACCTCGAAGGCCCCCTTCGCCTGCAGCCGCCCCACCGCGCGCGCCGCTTCTCCTTCGACGAAGCCGCTGGCGTCGCCCTTCCTGGCCAGCGCGAGGAGCGCCTGCCCCACCGGCGCCTCACCGACACATCGCCCCAGCGCCGCCACCACCGCCCGCCGGACCTTCGGGTGCTTGACCTGCAGCGACGCCAGCAGCGCGTCGCGCGCCGCGGGCGTGCGCAGCTGCCCCAGCGCCTTCGCGCAGGCCGTGCGCGTCCCCCAGAAGCTGCGCTCGTGCTTGAGCACGCCCTGGAGCGCCGCCACCGTGGCGTCCGCGGTGTCCCGGTCCTGGATCTGGTGACGCGTGGCCGCAAGGTGGTCCTCGGACACGTCCCCGTAGAGCTCGAGGGTGCGCCGGCGCAGGCGGGCCTCGGCATCGGCCAGCAGCAGGACACGCACGTCCGCGTCGGGGCACACGACGGTCGTGAT
>CALNBU010000677.1 GCA_937875615.1 uncultured Archangium sp. | reverse complement strand
CGGTAACAATTTGGACCTCGGTACCGCCTGCGTTTCTTCGCCGGGGTCCGTGAGGTCCTGGTCGTCGGGCACGAAGTCGGCCGAGGCCATCACCGCGGTGTGCTCGAAGGCCAGCGCCGTGGGCGGCACCAACTGCAGGCGCTTCGACTTCGGGTCGCGCTTGAGGGTGGCCGTCTTCCCGTACACCACCTCGTGCAGCACCTCATCTTCGCCGGTCTTTTCCTTCGCGAAGACGCGCGCCAGCAGCTCGCCCAGGTGGCGCTCCGTCACCCCCGGCGCGTACCGCTCCCGCAACCGCCGCAGCGCCTCGCCGAACTCGAAGGCCGTGGCGTAGCGGTCCTTGGGCTCCTTGCGCAGCGCGCGCAGGATGACCTCATCGACCTCCCGGGGCAACGACGGCTGCGTCGCCGAGGGCGGCTCCCACGACGGGTTGGCCGCCTTGCGCCAGCGCTCGATGGGGTCGCCCTTCTGCGGCAGCGCGTGCCACGAGAGAAGCTCCCACAGCATCACCCCGCAGGAGTAGATGTCGGCGCGACCGTCGACAATCTGCTTCTTGGCCTGCTCCGGCGCCATGTACGTCAGGTTGCCGATGACCACCCGGGGCGCGGTCTGCTCTTCCTTCAGCGTCGACTGCGCCGCGCCGAAGTCGATGATTTTTACGTCGCCGCGGTAGCTGATGCACACGTTGGCCGGCGAGAGGTCGCGGTGCACCAGGTGCAGCGGCAGGCCGCGCTCGTCGGTGGCGTCGTGCGCGTACTGCAGCCCGCGGCAGACCCGCTCGCCCAGCAGCAGCGCGATGCCCAGCGGGAGGTCGTACTTCCTGTCGCGCAGGCGCCGGGTGAAGCGGCTCACCGTCTTGCCCTGCACGTACTCCATGGAGAGGAAGTACTCGCCGGCCACCTCGCCCATGTCGTGCACGCGCGCGATGTTGGGGTGCTTGAGGCGCACCACCACCTTCGCCTCGTCGAGGAACCGCCCCACGAAGGCCCGGTTGGCGATGAGGTTGGGCAGCACCTTCTTCACCACCACCGCCCTCGGCACCTCGCCGCCCTCGCGCGCGAGGAAGACCTCACCCATTCCACCGGCTCCGATGCGACGAATCAGCTGGTAGCGCCCGAAGGAAATCGGAGCTTCAGGCGAGGGCTCCTGCAACATGAGGCTCGCACTTTGCGGGCGGGCTGACGCCGGAGCAAGCGGGCTGGTGCCCCGCTGCCGCTGCATCTTCTGGCTGTCGGCCTCCGAAGCCATGGCCCACCGGGTGTGAAAGGTAGGTCATTGTCGCCGCAAGCGACCACGAGTTGCCAGCCCTCCCGACGCGGCGGACCGCTGCGTTACGTCGTCGTTTCAGGCGGCGGCGGCGCCTCTTCGACGCGGCCGTCGCCGTGACGGGCGAAGCGCGGCTGTTCCCGGGGGTGCACCGGGTCATCGCGTTTGAAGGGCCAGCCTCCGAACTGCGTGCGCTGGTAGTCGGAGAACGCCTGCGCAATCTCCGCCCGGGTGTTCATGACGAAGGGGCCGTGCTGCGCCACCGGCTCGCCGATGGGCCGCCCCTGCAGCAGCAGGAACTCCGCCTCGCCTTCGCCGTTCGAAAGCGGCACCTCCACCCCCGGGACCAGCAGCGCGCCAGTGCCCCGGGAGATGCGGGTGCCGCCGAGGTCGAGCTTGGTGCCCGCGAAGAAGTACAGCACCCGGTTGGTGCCGGGCTTCGCCGCGGGCAGGGTCCACGCCGCGCCCGGCTGGAGCTTCCCGGTGAAGATGGCCACGTCGCTGTCGGCCTGGGCGGCCCAGGAGTCGGGCGGCGGCTTCGGCGCGCGGACGTCGCCCAGGTGCCCCGCCACCACCGACACCTCCACGCCCGGCGCCACCACCCGCGGGAGGTCGCGCCCCCAGAACATCGAGAAGTACGGCGCGACGTGCTTGTGCGCGGCCGGGAGGTTGAGCCAGAGCTGGAAGAGCTCCACGTGGTTGGCGTTGACCGGGTCCACCAGCGGGAACATCTCGCTGTGCACGATGCCGCGGCCCGCGGTGAGCCACTGCACGTCGCCCTGCCCGAAGCGCGCGGTGGCGCCCAGCGAGTCGGAGTGGTCGATGAAGCCGCGCCGCACGATGGTGACGGTCTCGAAGCCGCGGTGCGGGTGCTGGGGGAAGCCCGGCACCACCTCGCCGTGGTACATGCGCCAGCCGTCCCTGGGTTCGAAGTCGTTGCCGAGGGTGCGCCCGGCGAGCGACGCGGCCGGCCCCTGCGCCTCGTTGCCGGGCGGGTAGAGGTCGTCGTGGTGGACCGCGAAGAGGAAGGGGTCGAGGGCCGGCCATTGGAAGCCGAGCGGCACGGTGTCGAGGACGACGGGGCGCATCACCTTCTCTTGTCGTCCCCGCGGCGCCTTCGCAAGGGGCACTTCAGGGCTGGGTGTCGTCGAGGTAGCGGGTGCCGTTCCACCACAGCACCTCGGACTTCATCTTCGCCGCGCGCAGCAGGTCGTACGCCGCCCGATGCACCTCGAGCTCCTTGTCCGGGTAGCCGTCCTTCACCGTGACGGGCTTCGCGCCGGTGTTCCACCAGAAGAGCCGCTCTTCGACGAAGTACAGCCGCGCCTCGACGAGCTGGTCACCCGCGTCGGGCGCCAGGTCCAGGTCCTCGCGCCGCATGCCGATGGGCACCGCGTAGTTGGTGCGCTTCTCGTAGACGAAGCGCAGCAGCTCGTTCGGCGCGAAGTAGTACTCCGTTTCCCAGCGGCCGCTCTCGCCGAGCGCGGCCAGCACCAGCTTCTCCACGCGGTCGCCGTTGAAGTAGACCTCCAGGTGCGCGCCCTCCACGGAGATGCCCGACAGGCTCTTCTCGACCTTCCGGAGCTTCGCCTGGCGCGCGTTGACGTCGTTGAAGCGCGCGCGGATGGCCAGGACCTCCGGCGACCTGGCCGGGTTGGAGGCCGGCGCCTGAGGCACCGCCGCGAGGCCCACGCACGCCAGCAGCACCGGGAGCAGGGCGGTCTTTCGGAACATGCAGACTCCTTAGCAGCACCGGGAGGCGCCGCTTCGTGACACGTTCGCCCGCCATGACTTCCGACGACGCCCGGGCCCTCGAGCTCGAAAAGAAGTGGCTGGCCGAGCTGTACCAGCCCGACAGCCCCCAGCTCACGGTGCGCGCCGTCCTCACCGGAATGGTGCTGGGCGCGGTGATGTGCCTCGCCAACCTCTACATCGTGCTCAAGACGGGCTGGAGCATCGGCGTCACGCTCACCGCCTGCATCATGGCCTGGGCCCTGTTCTCTCTGGTGGGGCGGCTGGTGGGCCCCCGCGGGCACATGGGCATCCTCGAGAACAACGCCATGGGCAGCGTGGCCTCGGCCGCCGGCTACATGACCGGCGGCGGCAACATGGCGGCGCTCCCCGCGCTGATGATGCTGACCGGCGAGCGCCCGCCGACCTACGTGCTGATGGCCTGGTTTGCCTGCATCGCGGGGCTGGGCGTCTTCGCCGCCATCCCCATCAAGCGGCAGCTCATCAACCGCGAGCAGCTCACCTTCCCCACCGGCACCGCCACCGCGGAGACGCTCAAGGCGCTCTACGCCCACGGCCAGGAGGGAAAGAAGCAGGCCCGCTACCTCGCCATCTCCGGGCTCTTCGCCGCTGCGCTGTGCTTCGTGCGCGAGGCCAAGCTGCGCGCCGAGAACGCCTTCACCCTGCCCTCTGAAATCTCCCTGCCGCTGACGCTGCGCGGGAGGCCGCTGCTCGACTGGACCTTCGGCGTGGAGACCAGCGTGCTGATGTTCGGCGCCGGCGGCCTGATGTCGTGGCGCACCGGCTGGTCGCTGCTGCTGGGCTCCATCATCACCTTCGGCGTGGTGGTGCCGCCGCTGGTCGACGACGGCGTGGTCGACGCCACGTCTTTCAAGACCATGGCCAACTGGACGGTGTGGATGGGCGCGGCCGTGCTGGTGTCCTCGGGGCTCACCTCCTTCGCCTTCCAGTGGCGCAGCGTGGTGAAGAGCCTCTCGTCGCTCACCTCGCTCTTCCGTCGGAAGCGCGAAGTGGAAGAAGACCCGCTGGCGCACGTGGAGCCGCCGCAGTCGTGGTTCCCGCTGGGCTTCCTGGTGCTGGGCCCGCCCACCGTGCTGCTGGCCTGGTGGGCCTTCGACATTCCGCTGTGGGCTGGCCTGCTGGCGCTGCCGCTGGCGGTGGTGATGGGCATCATCGCCGCGCGGGTGACGGGCGAGACCGACGTGACGCCCACCAAGGCACTGGGGCCGGTGACGCAGCTCACCTTCGCCGGGCTGCTGCCGGGGCAGCTGACGCCCAACATCATGTCGGCCAACATCACCGGCGGCGTGGGCCTGCACGCGGCGGACCTGCTGACGGACCTCAAGTCGGGCTACCTGCTGGGCGCGCGCCCACGTCAGCAGGTCATCGGCCAGCTCTTCGGCGTCGTCGCCGGCGCGCTGGTGGTGGTGCCGGCCTTCAACCTGCTGGTGCCCACCGCCAGCGTGCTGGGCGGCAAGGAGTTCCCCGCGCCCTCGGCGCAGGTGTGGGCCAACGTGTCGAAGATGCTGGTGCAGGGGCTGGAAGCCCTGCACCCCACCGCCCGCACCGCGGCGCTCATCGGCGCGCTGGTGGGCCTGACGCTGGCCATCCTCGAGGTGAAGCTGCCGAAGAAGGCGCGCGCCTGGCTGCCCTCGCCCTCGGGCCTCGGCATCGCCATGGTGCTGCCCGCGTGGAACAGCATCATGATGTTCCTGGGCGCGCTGACCGCCGAGCTGGTGCGCCGCAAGCTGGGCGCCGAGAAGGGCGAGCGCGTCACCATGCCGGTGGCCTCGGGCTTCGTGGCCGGAGAGAGCCTGATGGGCGTGGCGCTGAAGATGCTCATCGCCTTCAACGTGCTGCCGAAGTGACGGGCGCGCGATGGAGGAGGTGACGTGGCTGGCGCCGCAGCCCTCGCCGGGAGAGCGGCCCGGCGTCTTCCCCAGCCCCTTCGACGACGTGGCGCCACACCCGCTGGCGCGGCGCTGCGCGGAGGCGCTGATGGCGCAGCTGCGCACCGGAGCGCTGGCCCCGGACCTCTCCACCGGGCCGCTGTACCGCGAAGAGGGCGGGAAGATGTTCGGCGTGCTGGTGGTGGCCGACGGCGCGGGGCGCGTGGGCTACCTGAAGGCGCACTCGGGGCAGCTCCAGCGCCGCTGGCGCGTCGCGGGCTACGTGCCGCCGGTCTTCGACGAGGTCGCCCGGGCGGCGATCGCCGATCGTGGTCACGTCGATCGAGATGCC
>CALNBU010000676.1 GCA_937875615.1 uncultured Archangium sp. | reverse complement strand
AGTGCACGCGCTCGTTCGCCAGCGCGCGGAGGCGAGGCTCCAGCGGCCCGTCGCCCACCAGCACCAGGTGCGCGTCGTCGGCGCGGCGGGCGAAGGCGCGCAGGGCCAGCTCGTGGCGCCGCGAGGCCTGAAAGGTCGACACCATGCCGATGAGGTGGCCCTCGGGCAGCCCGAGCCGTCGCCGCAGCGCCGCCACGTCGTCGGCGGGGGTGAAGTCGGCGCCCACCAGCGCGGGCAGCACCAGCGTGTGCCGGCCGGGCAGCGCGCGGGTGAGCGAGGCCATGGGCACGGTGTACCCGTCGGCCGCCAGCACCGGCCAGCGCACCGAGCGCGGCGCGTGGAAGGAGCGCACGGTGGCGGCGCCGCGGGGCCGCCCGAAGCGCAGCAGCGCGTGGTCGTGCGAGAAGTGCGCGTGCACCACGTCGGCGTCGGCCCGCCGCAGCGTCGACGCGTCGCGGGCCATGGCCCAGGGCGTGGACTTGACCGACAGCTCCAGCGGCAGCGACGAGGCGAGGCCCAGCGGCGTCAACCGCGGCAGCGACAGCTCCTCGCTGGTGGTGGAGGTGCGCTTGCGGTCGACGGCCACGGAGACCTCGTGCCCCAGGGCGCGCTGGGCCAGGGCGAGCTGGGTCACCGTCTCGGCGGGGCCGGTGTAGGCGGGCGAGGCGAGGAGGTGGAGAATCTTCACCGCAGCAACTCCGAGAGCGCCTCGACGTTGCGGTCCGACGCGCCCGACACCTGCCGCACCGCCTGCTGCGCCAGCTCCCCCAGCGACTGCACGCTCTCCGGCCGCGCCAGCAGGTCGCTCAGCACCCGCACCAGGTGCGTCACGTCGTTGACCTGGATGCCGCCGCGCCCCACCAGCACCGCCACCGAGTCGCGGAAGTTGTCCATGTTGGGCCCGAACAGCACCGGCTTCCCCTGCGCCGCGGGCTCGAGGATGTTCTGCCCGCCGCGCGAGGTGAAGCTGCCGCCCACGAAGACCAGCGTCGCCAGGCGGTAGGCGCGGGCCAGCTCGCCGATGGAGTCGAGCACCACCACCGGCGCGCCCTCGGCGTTGCCCTTCGAGCGACGGGCCACGGGCCAGCCCGCGTCGCGCACCAGCTGCGTCACCCGCTCGGCGCGCTCGAGGTAGCGGGGCGCGAGGACCAGGGTCAACGTCGGGAAGCGCTCGCGCAGCTGCTGCCAGGCCGCCAGCAGCATCGCCTCTTCTCCTTCGTGGGTGCTGCCGGCGATGAGCACCGGCGCGCCCGCCCGGAGGCCGAGGGCCGAGCGGAGCGCCGGGTCTTCGGGCGCCTCCACCAGCGACACCAGCGCGTCGAACTTGGTGTTGCCGGTGACGCGCACCCGCTGCGGCGGCGCGCCGAGCTCGAGCGCGCGGCCGGCCTCGTCGGCCTCGCGCATGAGGAAGAGGTCGATGTCGTGGAGCGGGTTCTCGATGAGCGAGAAGAGCGCGCGGTAGCGGCCCAGGTGTCGCGCGGAGAAGCGGCCGTTGGTGAGCGCCACCTTCGCGCCCGCGCGCTTCGCGGCGCGGATGAAGTTGGGCCAGACTTCGGTGTACTCCAGCACCAGCAGCGCGGGCTTCACCGCGGCCACCGCCCGGCGGGTGGAGAACCAGGTGTCCCAGGGCGCGTAGAGGACGACGTCGACGACGTCCTTGAGGCGCTCCGTCGCCATCAGGTGGCCGGTGTTGGTCATGGTGCTGACCACGATGCGCGCCTCCGGGAGGCGTCGGCGCAGCCGCTCCATCATCGGCGCGAGGGCCAGCAGGTCTCCGGCGCTGGCGCCGTGAAACCACAGGGTGGGCGCGCTGGTGGCGGGCAGGGTGAAGAAGCCGAAGCGCTGCGCCAGCCCGCCGCGGGTCTTGCGCATCAACGCCAGCGCCGGGAAGAGCGCCACGAAGAGGAGCCAGGTGGCGATGACGTAGAGCAGCCGCACGCCGGTGACTCCCTACAGCGCGTGGGCGCGGCTGGCTACGCTCAGGCCCGGCGGTCGAGGCCCTTGACGCAGGCGGTGCGGAGCCGCTGCGGGTTGAGGAAGAAGGGGCAGAGGAGCGCGTCGCCGGTCTCCAGCAGCGCCGCCGCGCGCCGGTATTCGGAGGCCGCCTCCTTCCTGGCGCCCCGCTTGTCGAGCAGCAGCGCCAGCATGTAGCGCGCGGCCGCCAGCTTCGGCGCCAGGTACAGCACCTGCCGCAGCGCCTGCTCGTCGCCGCCGGTGTCGAGCGCGGC
>CALNBU010000675.1 GCA_937875615.1 uncultured Archangium sp. | reverse complement strand
GCGGCGCACCTCGACGGCTGCGCGCCGTGTCTCGCGGTGGCGGCGGAGGCGGTGGAGGAGCACCGGCAGGCGCCCACCTCCGCCGGCTCTCCGCGCGCGGCCGAGCGCGTCGGGCAATCGAAGACGGCGCTGGCGTCGGCGGGGCCGCCGGAGCGCCTCGACCGCTACCTGGTGCTGGAGATGCTGGGCGCCGGCGGCATGGGGGAGGTGCTGTTGGCGTACGACCCGGCCCTCGACCGTCGGGTGGCCATCAAGCTGGCGCGGCTGCGCAAGGGCGATGACACCCAGTCGCTCGAGGTGCGGCTCCAGCGCGAGGCGCAGGCCCTGGCGCGGGTGGTCGACCCGCACGTGGTGGCGGTCTTCGACACCGGCAAGGTCGACCGTCGGCCCTACGTGGCCATGGAGTACGTGCCGGGCACCACGCTCAAGGGCTGGCTGGCGACGGCGCGCCCGCGCCACGAGGTGCTGCGGGTCTTCGTGGAGGCCGCGAAGGGGTTGGCCGCGGCGCATCGGGTGGGGGTGGTGCACCGCGATTTCAAGCCCGACAACGTGCTGATGGACAGCCGGAGCCGCGCCCGCGTCACCGACTTCGGCCTCGCCACCTTCAAGGACGCCACGCCCGACGAGGGGATGGGCGCGCCGGAGCCCGGCGAAGACGACATGACGCAGCAGGTGTACGCCGGCACCCGGTCGGGCGCGGTGCTGGGCACGCCGGGGTACATGCCGCCGGAGCAGTGGGACGCGCAGCCCACCGACGCGCGCAGCGACCAGTTCAGCTTCTGCGTGGCGCTGCACGAGGCGCTGCTGGGCCTGCGGCCCTTCATGAAGCCCAGCATCCGCGGCACGCGGCCCACCTTCGAGCGGGCGCCCGATTCACTCCAGCGCCTCCGGGAGCAGCCGGCGGCGCTGCGGAAGGTGCTGACCCGCGGCCTCTCGCTTCGGCCGGACGACCGCTACGAGTCCATGGACGCACTGCTGGTGGAGCTGGAGAAGCTGCGCCGGCCCTCGCGCCTCCCCTGGGTGGTGGCCGCGACGGCGGTGGCGGCCGTCGGCATCGGCGGCGCCGCCTGGGCGTCGCGGCCGGTGTGTCTGGGCGCCGCCGGGCGCATCGCCGCGGCGCGCGAGGCGGTGGGGCCGCTGGACGAGAAGGCGCAGGCGTTGGCGCAGGGCTTCGAGGCGGCCTGGGCCGAGGCGTCGCAGACGGCCTGCGTGGAGACCACGCTGCGGAAGGCGCAGCCGCCCCAGGTGCTGGGCCTGCGCAACGACTGTCTGCGCCGGCAGGCCAACCGCTACCGGTTGGTGCTGGAGCAGCTCACCCGGGGCGAGGCGGCGACGCGCGCCACGGCGCTGGAGGCGCTGGAGAGCAGCCCCGCGCCGGGTGACTGCCTGCAGGTCGACACGCTGCTCTCGGCCCGGGCGCCGAAGGCGGGCACCGAGGCGCAGGTCAGCGTGCTGCGCGACGGGGTGTGGGCGGCGCGGGTGGCGGTGGACCTGGGTCAATTCGACGACGCGAGGGCCCGGCTCGACGAGCTGGCCGCTCCCATCGCCGCGCTGGGCTACGGCCGCCTCGGCGCGGAGCACGCCTTCGCGCAGGGTGCGTTGGCGAAGGGTGAGGGTGACCGCCGGGCTGCGCGCGCGCGCTACCAGGCGGCACTCAGCGAAGGCGTGGCGGCGCGCGACTTCGAGCTGGCGGCGACGGCGGGGGTCGACCTGCTCTACGTCTTGTCGCAGCTGGGTGAGGTGGAGGAGGCGCAGCTGGTCGACGGGCTGTCCTCGGCGCTGGTGGCGCAGCTGGGGCGCGGCGCGTTGGAGGCCCGGCTCGAGAACTCCCGCGGCAACGTGGCGCTGGAGCGCGACCACTTCGATGACGCGGAGGCGCACTTCAGCGCCTCCCGGCGGCTGGCGGAGGCCGCGCACGGGCGCCAGCACCTCGACGTGGCCCGCGCGCTGGGCAACCTCGGCGTCACCCTGACCCGGCGGGACCGTCCGCAGCAGGCGGAGGCGCCGCTGCGTGAGGCGCTGGGCATCCTCGAGGGGTTGTTCGGACCTGCGCACCCGCTGGTGGGGCAGGCGCAGTCGCTGTTGTCGGAGGCGCTGCTGGGGCAGGGAAAGTCAGCAGAGGCGGTGGACTTCGCCGAGCGCGCGCTCGCGACGCGGCGCGAGGTGCTGGGGCCCGGCCACCGGCTGACGCGCCAGAGCGTCTGGGTGCTGAGCCGGGCGTTGCTCGCCGCGGGCCGGGTAGAGGCGGCGCGCGGACTGCGCACGTCGCTCGAGCGCACGGCGCCGCCGGACTCACTGGAGGCCGCCGAGCGCGCCTCGCAGCTGGGAGAGCTGGAGCAGGAGGCGGGAGACCTCGACGCGGCGTTGCGCTGGTGTCAGCTGGCCCAGGCCCGGTTCGCCCGGCACCTCGAGCCCGGCGACGAGAAGTGGCTCTGGGAGGCGCTGCTCCTGCCGTTGGAGCGCGCGTGGCGGGCCCGCGACGACGCCGACGTCCGCCTGGCGGATGTGCTGCTGCTCCGGGCGCAGGCGCTGGTGTTGACGGGGCAGCTGGCGGCGGCGCAGGCGCGCGCGGAGGAGGGCCGGGCGCTGTACCTCAAGGTGTCCTCGCAGCCCGCGCGGCTGGCCGGGGTGGAGTTGGTGCGGGCGAAGGTGTGGTGGGCCCAGGGGAAGAAGGCCGAGGCCAGGGCGCTGGCGCGGCAGGCGCGCGCCACGCTCGACGCGCTCCCCGCGGTGCCGGAGCGCGCGGCGCTCGATGCGTGGTTGGCGGCGCACGCGCCCAGGTAGGGTCGACGCACGCGAGTGCGCGTCCGGCGCACACTGTGGTCGCTGTAGGTGTCCAAGAACGTTGACAGTTCCGGTGTGGTCGTCTGCCCGACGCGCGACGACAACCCCACGACGCAGGTTGTCTTCCACGCGCTTCTCCGGGAGTTCTGCATGCCGCTCAAGCCTGTCTCTTTCCCCCGTCCATCTGCGCCGTCGGTGAAGCGCCTGCAGAAGCCGACGGTGGCCGCGCCCGTGGCCACCGCGTCGCGGTCTGCTTCTTCGGCGTTCGTAAAGGGCGCCTCTTCGGTGGCCTCTGGGGTGAGCGACGCGGCCTCGAAGCTGGGCTCGTTTCTCGCGGGGAGCGAGGGCGTGACGACGGCCTCGAAGCTGCGGCAGCTCTCGAAGACCATGGTCGACCCGGCGGCTTCGAAGGACGAGGCCGACAGCGCGAAGGGGCTCTTCGGCAACATCACCCGGGTGCTGCGCGACCTGACGGAGGCCAACAAGCTGCAGGAGGTCGCGGAGCTGGCGAAGTTGCCCGAGGACCAGCGGGCGGCCTACCTGGCGCTGCGCAAGGAGCTCGACCCGGTGGGTCGCGCGTCGCTGCAGAAGCTGTTGTTCGACGGCGCGCTGTCGCCCGAGCTGCTCCAGTCGTTGACCCAGCTCTCGGGTCAGGCGCTGGCGCCCGGCATCGACCGGCAGCAGTTGCTGTCGGACACCATCAGCGACGTGGCGTCTCCGGGCAGCTCGCAGCAGGAGGGCAACACCTGCGCCGCGGAGAGCATCGCCACCAACCTGGCCATCGAGAACCCCGTGGAGTTCGTCCGCCTGGTGGCTGGGCTGGCCTCGACCGTGAGCGCCGCGCTCGTGGCCGGGTTGCTGGTGCCGGCGCTGATGAACGCCGCGGTGGAGGGCCGCGGCGAGCTGCAGTGGGACGTCGATGCCGGCCACTACGTCAACGCCGAGGGTGAGCCGGTGGGCGTCGATGGCGCCGTGGTGTCCGAGGAGCAGGCGCTCTCACAGCTCCCGGGGCGATGGGTGACGGAGCTGCTCTCGCAGGTGCGCGGCGACGACTACAGGCTGCTCAACGTGGGCTTCGACCCCGCGCTGCAGCAGGCGGCGGGCGCCCTGCTGCAGGTCGCGGCGACGGAGGACCCGCCGGTGCCGATGATGGTGGTGGTGGACGGCTCGCTCTTCGGCACCGACGGCGCGCACACCGTCAACGTGGTGGGGATGTCCGAAGATGGCAGCCACTACCTGGTGAGCGACCCCTCCCGGAGCGGAGAGACGGTGCCCGTCCCGGTCGAGCAGCTCGACGGCGCGCTGGAGGCGGTCCACTTCGGCGACACGCAGCTGCCAGAGAAGGCGGTGGAGCGACTGCTGGGTGAGTGGCAGTCGGCCTACGGCGACCTCAGCCTGCTGGAGCGGCTGATGGTGGCCTTCGACCCGGTGCTCAGCGGCGGCAAGCGCAACCGCGGCGGCGACGGCGGCTTCGGGTGAGCGACCGCTCAGGCGAGCAGCGCCTCGGCGAGCGCGTCGAGGTCCGCGCAGCGGTACGGCGCCGGGCGCGGTGAGCTGCAGCGCTGCACCGTCGACATCCACTCGGGGGGAATGGCCTCGCGGCCGAGGACCCCGCCCAGCAGCGCGCCGACGATGGCGGCATTGGTGTCGGTGTCGCCGCCCTTGTTCACCGTCTGCACGAGCGCGGCGCTGAAGTCGCGGGCGTGCAGCAGGTGGAAGAAGGCGTGCTGCAGCGCGATGCGGACCCACCCCATGTCCGGGCCGTCGGAGGGCGGCAGGGCGCGCCGCGCGTCGAGCAGCGTGGCCTCCACCGGAGAGCCCCGCGCGAAGGTCAGCGCGCGCTCGTACAGCGCGGGTCCTTCGTCGCCGGTCTCGATGGCGTCGGAGAGCGTGGTGACGAACACCGCGCAGGCCCACCGAGGCACCTGGTGCGGGTGGCTCAAGGCGCTGTCGCGCTGCGCGAGCTCCGCGAGCACCTCGCGCGGCTGGCCGGCGCCGAAGAGCGCGAGGGGGCTCTGACGCATCAGCGAGCCGTTGGCCTGGGTGAGGTGGTTGGCGCGGGCGCGCACCTCGGCGGCGGTGCCGGGGCCCGCGAAGGCCTGCTTCGTGGCGCCGCCGATGTCGAAGGGCCCCGAGTCGTGCCAGCGGAGGTAGGCCTGCGCCACCGCCTCGTCGTCGTAGCGGTGGTGCTGAGCGAGCGTCCTCGCCAGGGCCAGCGCCAGCTCGGTGTCGTCGGTGACCTGGCCGGGCTGCAGTCCGAAGGGGCCGGCGCCGACCAGCGCCTGCGGCCAGGCTCCGGCCGGGCGCGCGGCGATGGAGGTCTCCTTCTCGAACTCCACGGTGGTCCCCAGCGCGTCGCCGACGGCCTGTCCCCAGAGCGCGCCGCGGGCTCGCTGTAGTCTGGTTGTCATTCAATAAAGTCTATTTGACTTCATTAAAGTTCGTCAAGACTGCTACGGCCCGCCATCGTTGGAGAACGAGAGCGGGTAGGTGACGCGCATGGAGCCGTTCGGCGGCGCCTCGAAGCGGAGGTCCTTGAAGACGTTGCCTACGCAGCCCTCCAGCGGCACGTGGCCCATGCCCTCGTCGGCGATGCCCAGGCCGTCGATGGCGCCGAGGCCGGTGTCCTGCGCCACGATGTCGAAGGACACCGACAGTCGACCGCCCAGGTTGGGGTTCTGCTGGAGCCAGGCCTCGTAGCAGTCACGAATCTCCGGCATCTTTTCCTTCACCGCGCCCTGGATGCCCTCCCGGTCGAGGCGGTGCACCTGCCCCGCGTCGCTCGCGCTCTCCGGGGTGGCGCCGGACGGCGTCGGGGCGTCTCGTCGGCCGAGCTCGTCGCCCTGGGTTGGGCTCACCG
>CALNBU010000674.1 GCA_937875615.1 uncultured Archangium sp. | reverse complement strand
GGTGCGGCGTCGGTGCCCCGCGCGCTGCTGGAGGGCGCGGTGCTGTACGGCGGGCTCTTCGTGGCGGGCATGGTGACGCGCAGCCTCGCGGTCAACGGTCACCTCGCTCCGCCGCTCGCCGCGTGGCTGCTCCCGGTGACGCTGGGCGCGCTGGCGGCGCTGCTGGTGGTGACGCTGCGGCGCCGCATCGGTTGACGCTCAGGGCGTCGGGCGGCCCACGATGACGACGCGCCCCATCAGCGGTTGCAGGCTGCCGACCCGGAAGGCCTCGAGCACCTCCGCTGGCTTCACGTCGCCGCGCATCATCGGCGCCTCGGCGATGACGGCCCACGGCGGGCCGGGGAAGTCGCGCTCGTGCATCCACACCAGGCCGCCGCTCTGCAGGGCGGCGTCGAGCTGGCCCGGCTCGCGGATCCAGACCAGGTCTCTCCCCGAGGCGAACTCCAGCAGGCCGGGCGGCTCACGCCACGCGTAGAGCGGGCGTTGAGGGACCGGGCTGTCAGGCCACGGACTGGAGCCCGCCGCCGGGGTGAGCCAGCCGAGCGCCAGCGCCAGGATGGCGAGGCCGCTGGCGGCGGCGAGCGCGGGGCGATGTTTCATCGTGGCCACCACACCCACGGCCGCCGCGGCCGAGGTGAGCAGCGCCGGGATCACCGGGAGGACCCGCGTCGCCACCAGGCCCACCACCACCATCAGTCCGAAGAGCACGGCCATCGCGGCGTTGGCCCGACGGAGGAGCCTGGAGTCTCCGGCCTCGGCGTACAGCAGCGCGACGAGCAGCGCGAAGGCGGGCGCCGCCGGCAGGCTGTAGTGCACGAACTTCTGGGCGGGGATGGAGAAGGTGAGCATCACCGAGAAGGCCCACGAGAGCGCGAAGAGGGAGCGGGGCGATCTCCGGTGCGCCCGGCGCAGCGCGTTGACGAGGCCCGCGATGGCCAGGGGGAGCCAGGGCACCAGCGTCAACAGCAGGCCGCCCCACAGCACCCCGAGCGACTCCACCCGCCAGGGGGTCCGGAAGCGGTCGACGTTCATCTGGACGAAGAAGAAGTCGAAGAAGCGCTGGCCGTGGCGGAGGTACATCAACACGTACCAGGGGGCGGACACCGCCAGCGCCGCCACGCCCGCGAGCGCGATGGCCCCGGGCCTCAACAGCGGGTCGACGGCGGGGCGACCTTCGCGCAGCAAGGTGAAGGCGGCGGCGCCCCCCAGCACGATGACGCCGGCGACCGGGCCCTTGGCCAGCACCGCCACGCCCAGCATCGCGCCGGCGGCCACCACCCAGCGGGACGCCTCGCGTTGGTGCGCCTCCCACAGGCAGGCGAAGGCGCCGGCGAGCCCGAGGGCGAGGAGCGAGTCGGTGATGGCGAGGCGGCCGTTGAGGTAGAGGCCCAGCGAGCCGGCCGTCAGCAAGGTGGTGTGCATCCGGCTGACGCCGAGCCTGCGGGCGATGAAGCCCGAGAGGAGCGCGAGGGCGATGGCCGCCAGCGCCGCTGGCAGCCGCGCGGTGAAGGGGGTGGCGGCGCTGAGGGAATAGGTGACGCGCTCGAGCCAGTAGAGCAGCGGCGGCTTGTAGAACCACGGCTGGCCATCGAGCGTCGGCGTCGCCCACTCGCCGAGGCGGTGCATCTCGGCGCTGACCGACATGTTGTACTTTTCTTCGGGACGCGCCGCGCCGGTCACCGCGCCCAGCTGGGGGAGGTAGGCCACGGCCAGCATCGCCAGGAGCGCCAGCGTCTCCCGGCGGGCGTGCGGGTCTCTCACCGTCATGCGCGCGCTCATTGCTGTT
>CALNBU010000673.1 GCA_937875615.1 uncultured Archangium sp. | reverse complement strand
ACCCGCCCCGCCGCCAGCGGCTCGAGGCCCAACAGCGCGCGCGCCAGCGACGACTTGCCGCTGCCCGACTCCCCCAGCAGGCCCAGCTTCTCGCCGCGGCGCAGGGTGAGCGAGACCCCGTCTACCGCGGTGCGCGCGCCGTACACCACCCGCACCGCCTCGGCGCAGAGCAACGGCGCGCCGAGGTCCGCAGGGAAGCGCGGCACCTCCACCGGCGGCGTCGGCGGCGTCAGCGACAGCACCTCGTCGGCGTAGCGCTCCACGGCCTTCAAGTCGTGCGAGATGAGCCACACCGCGAGGCCGCGCGTGCGGGCCAGGCGCTGCAGGAGCGCCAGGATGCCGTTGCGGCTGGAGGCGTCGAGCGCGGTGGTGGGCTCGTCGGCGATCAACACCCGGGGCTCCGCCGCCAGCGCGCAGGCGATGGCCACGCGCTGCCGTTGTCCGCCCGAGAGCTGGTGCGGGAAGGCGTCGAGCCGCGCCGCCGCGTCCGACAACCCCACCTCCTCGAGGAGCGCGAGGGCGCGGGAGACCGGCTGGCCGTGCACCTCCAGCGTCTCCCGCAGCTGCGCGCCGACGCGCAGCACGGGGTTGAGCGCGGTGAGCGGCTCCTGCAGCACCATCGCCAACCCCTGGCGCGACGAGACCGGGCGATTGCGCACCTCCGCGCCCTCCGGCGCCAGCCCCAGCACGGCGAGCGCCGCCATGCTCTTGCCGCACCCCGACGCGCCGACCACCGCGTGCACCCGGCCGGGGCGGAGCGTCAGCGAGAAGTCCGAGACCAGGACCGCGCCGCGCAGCTCCACGCGCAGGCGCGAGATCTCCAACGTCACTTCTTCTGGCCCAGCGCCGCGAGGATCTCCGGCTCGGTCACCAGCCCCCGCGCCAGCAGCGCGCGCGTCACCCCTACCACCAACCGGGACGGCGCCAGATGATCGAGAGCGCCGGTCCACACCGCGCCGATGGCCGATGGAGAGGACGGACCGAGCCAGTCGGGCAGCGGTTGGCCGGGCACCGGGGCCTGGTCAGCCTCGGCCTCGGCGGGGAGCGCGGCAATGGGCAGCGGCGCGGAGCGCTCGGATCTGAACGGCGTGTCCACCACCGGGCCGGTGCCGCCGTCGGCCAGCATCGCCAGCAGCGCCCCCGTGCCCTCGCTGGGCGCCTGCGCCGCGTCGGCGCCCTCGGCGTCAGCCTCGTCGACCACGCCCTCCGGCGCAGGTGAAGAGAGCTCGGGCGACGGCGCCTCCACCGGCAACGGGTCGATCGACGCCTGCACCGGAATGCCGGTCCGCGCCGACTCGAGGTTCAGATCTCCGAAGAGGTCCTCCACCCCTGGTCGTGGCGAAGCGGCCACCGACGCCGGGGCCTCCGAGGCCTCGTCGAGGGAGCCGAACAGATCCTCCGCCAGCAACGGGTTGGACGGCGACGGCGACGACGGGGGCGCGAACAGCCCCGACATGGTGGCCAGCAGCGCGTCGATCTCATCGCCCGCGGCCACGCTGACGTGCACCCGGGTCCAGGTCTGCTCCAGCGTCGCCACCACCTCGAGGTTGGCGAGGTCGGCCATGGCGATGGCCAGCTCGGTGTCGCGCTGTTCGAGCGGCACGAAGCGGTACTGCCGGAGCAGCTCCAGCGGTACCAGGTCCAGCACCGCCTGCGGCAACGCGGGGAGCTCCACGTAGGGGAGCTGATGCTGGGCGGCCAGCGCGCGCGCGAGATCCCGGGAGGTCAGCTTTCCGTTGGCCAGCAGCAGATCGCCCAGCCGCTCGGGCTCGCCATCGCCCTGCTGCGCCAGCGCACGCGCGATGTCCTCCGCGCTGGTGACGCCGGTCTCCACCAGGATCTGGCCGAGCTTCTTGCGCATGGCCGCTCCGTGTCCCTCAGCGCTTCACCTTCGCCAGGTACTCCTCGCGCGTGAAGACGCCCTTCTCGATCATCAACTCCACCAGCCCCTTGAGCGCCGTCACTTCCTTTCGCTGCGCCTCCTCGATGGCGCGCAGCTGCTCGGACGGCGTCTTGCCCACCGACGACGGCACCTCGATGGTGGCCCGCCGCGGCTCCTGAGGCGGCGGCGCGGCGCTCGACGAAGGCGTCGGGCGCTTGCGCACCTCGTCGATGTTCTTGAGCATGGTGTGCCCCTGCGCGTCGACCAGCTTGAAGCTGGCCTCGACGTCGTCGAGGTCGGCCTCGCCGTCGTAGAAGCGCGAGAAGGCCCGGGCGATGGCCTGGCGCCCCGCGAGCTGAGAGACGATGCGCAGCCGGCTCACCGAGCGCAGCGTGTCGAGGTGCTTGAGGTTCTGCGGCTCGGCCATGGCCACCACCAGCGTCTTGCCCTCGTCGCGGATCTGCAGCGGCAGCGCCACCAGATCTCTGGCGACGTCCGGAGGCACGCGCGCGCGCACGTGCGGCGCGATGGACTGGATGGCCTCCAGGTTCACCGCGGGCAGGTTCATCTGCTTGCTGAGCGCCTTCACCAGCATGTCTTCGGTGAGGAAGTTCATCCGCACCAACAGCTCGCCGAGCTTGCCGCCCCACTTCTGCTGTTCCGCGAGCGCCGCCTTGAGCTGGCTGTCGCTGATCACCTTCGCCTTGACGAGGAGATCTCCGAGTCTGATGGAAGCCATGAAAGTGCGGGCATTCTACCCGTTCCGGGCCGCCGCGCGAACATCCTCCCGCCTCACGGCGACCGACGCAGCGCCTCGCCCAGCCCATTGACGGTCAACACCGTGCCGGCGATGGCCAGCCCCGGGAACACCGCCAGCCACCACGCCCC
>CALNBU010000672.1 GCA_937875615.1 uncultured Archangium sp. | reverse complement strand
ACAGCGGCCACGCCCTCGCGGCGGCGCGGCGGAGGCGGCAGGCCAGGTCACTGCGCAGGGCACGTCGCATGGGCGGGCACTCTCGTCGCCCGGCCGGAGACGCGCATCACAAATCTACTCCGCGGGCGGCGCGGCCTCGGCCGGCGCGCGGGCGTGCTTCGCCATGTCCCGCGCGATGAGCCCGAAGGCCAGGCCCAGCACGCCGAGGTCATCGAGCCAGCCGAAGACGGGCACCACGTCGGGCACCAGGTCCACGGGCAAGATGGCGTACACCACCGCCAGCACGCCGAGCACCTTCTTCCACTTCGCCACGCGCGGGCTGCGCACGTAGCTGCCGACATGTGAGAGGTTCATGGCTGAGTCCTCCTCGTTTCTGGTGGGCTCCTACGGCGGATGCACGAAATCATTTCACACCGGCGCGCCCGCGGGGCCACACTCCCCGTCCACATGGCGAAGAGCGTACGGAAGACGAAGCGCTTCACCGACAAGACCTTCAACGCCTGGGAGTTCAAGGTGCACCCCCCGGGCACCCTGCAGCTCGCGCGCACCGACCTCTCGCAGGAGACGGCCGACAAGAAGACCGCCGACAAGGAGCTCGAGGCGCTGCAGGAGAAGCTCTACGAGCTGCAGGTGCGCTACTGGATGGAGCGGCGGCGCGCGGTGTTCGTCTTCGAGGGTTGGGACGCCGCCGGCAAGGGTGGCGCCATCAAGCGACTCACCGCGCTGATGGACCCCCGCGGCTACAAGGTGTGGCCCATCGCCGCGCCCGGCGAAGAGGAGCGCTCGCACCACTACCTCTGGCGCTTCGCCACCCGCATGCCCCCCAGGGGCACCATCGCGGTCTTCGACCGCAGCTGGTACGGCCGGGTGCTGGTGGAGCGCGTGGAGGGCTTCGCCTCGCACCACGAGTGGCAGCGCGCGTACGACGAGATCAACGGCTTCGAGAAGATGCACACCGACGACGGCGTGACGTTCGTGAAGTTCTTTCTCCACGTCGACCCGAAGACGCAGCTGGAGCGCTTCAAGGAGCGCGAGCGCGACCCCATCAAGAACTTCAAGATAGGCCCCGACGACTGGCGCAACCGAAAGCGCTGGGACGAGTACCTCAGCGCCTACCAGGACATGTTCGACCGCACGCACCGCCCCGACGCGCCGTGGGTCATCGTGCCAGCTAATGACAAGCGGCAGGCGCGTTTGCGGGTCTTGCGAACCGCTCTCAACGCGCTCGACGATTGAGGTTGCGCGGCTCACGGTGAATGACCACTAGTGGAGCGCGTCGTCTGGCGCGCCCTCACTACCCAGGAGTCACCATGAAGAACCTCGTCATCGCCGCCGCCCTGTTGTCCGCGCCCGCCTTTGCCGGCGACTTCGAGTTGAAGGGCGACGCGGCCAAGGGTGCCGCGCACTACAAGACCTTCTGTGTCAGCTGCCACGGAGAGAAGGGCGACGGCAACGGCCCCGCCGGCGCGGCGCTGACGCCCAAGCCGGGCAACTTCACCGACCCGGTCAACGCCGACCACCTCACCCCGGAGTGGGTCTACAAGATGGTGAAGAACGGCGGCGCGGCCAACGGCAAGTCGGCGATGATGGTCCCCTGGTCGGGCGCGCTCAACGAGCAGGGGCTGCGCGACGTCTCGGCCTACGTGCTGAGCTTCAAGCCGGCCAAGGCCGAGCCCGCGCCGGCCCCCGCCGCGGCGCCGGCGAAGAAGGGCAAGAAGAAGTAGCGCGGCGCGCTACAGCTTCCCTTCGTTCGCCATCTGCTCGAGCTGGTCATCGGTCGGGAAGCCGGTGACCCGCCAGCGCTCGGGCAGGTCACCAGACGGCTGCATCAGGTGACCCAACGTGCGCTTCGCCACCTCGAAGGTGGTGCTCCACACCTTCGCGGAGGTCGCGGTGGCGTCCGGCCCCGGGCGCACGAAGTCGATGCGGTCGGTCTTCGGCAACAGCGCGTCGAGCCCGTCTTGCCAGGCGCAGGCGGTGAAGATGTCGCCCTTCGGAGAGCGGAAGGCGCGCAGGGTGGCCACCAGGATGTCGTGGCCGTTCGACTCCAGCAGCGCCTCCAGCACCTCCTTCTGCCGCGAGTACGCGGAGGCGATCCGCGTCGGCGGCACCGGGCAGGAGGTCGTGATCGTCGTCTCCAAC
>CALNBU010000671.1 GCA_937875615.1 uncultured Archangium sp. | reverse complement strand
TCCTTCAGGTCGGCCACCACGTCGTCGAGGATCTGCGTGCCCAGGTTGCGGTGCGTGATCTCACGGCCGCGGAACATGATGGTGATCTTGGCCTTGTTCCCCTCTTCGATGAACTCGCGCACGTGACGAACCTTCGTCTCGTAGTCGTGCTCCTCGGTCTTGGGGCGGAGCTTGACCTCCTTCACCTTCACCACGACCTGCTTCTTCTTGGCGTCGTTGGCCTTCTTCTTCTCTTCGTACTTGAAGCGCCCGTAGTCCATGATCTTGCAGACCGGAGGCTTCGACATCGGGTTGACCTCGACGAGGTTCAGCCCGTCGGCCTGAGCCTTGGCCAGAGCCACGTCGGTGGGCATGACGCCGAGCTGCTCCCCGTTGGGGCCGACGACGCGGACCTCACGGGCTTTGATTCGACGGTCGGTTCGCTGATCACGTGCAAGTGCCAGGGTGCTGCTCCTTTTGAGACGGGACGAACTGCGGCGTTTCGAAACGGGAGTCGCACCCCTTAGCGAAACGCCCCTTGGAGTCAAGGCACCGAAAGCCTTGCGCCCGACCTCGGGGGCGGGTCATCCTTCCCGAAACCAGCTCGGCTTCGGGGGCCGAAAGAATGCAGATTACAGACGTCAAGGTCTTCATCGTGAACGAAGACAAGCTGCGCGCGTACGTGACCATCACGCTCGACGCCTGCTTCGTGGTGCGCGACCTGAAGGTGATTCAGGGGACCACCGGGTTGTTCGTGGCCATGCCCGCCAAGAAGCGGAAAGACGGCACCTACAAAGACGTGGCGCACCCACTCAACGCCGAGATGCGCGATCGCCTTGAGGCCCGGGTGTTGGAGGCCTACGGGAAAGCGCTCGAAAACCCTGGCGCCAACCCCCGTGATTCCATGGCGGGCGAGTGACCACATTGATCCGGCACACCCGTTCCGGTACTGGCGATGCCGCCCATGTCAGTCAGCCACGACTTCAAGGTCTTCACCGGTAACTCCAACCGCGCGCTCACCGAGCGCATCTGCGAATACCTCAAGCGCCCGCTGTCGAAGGCCGAAGTGGGCCGCTTCAGCGACGGCGAGATCCAGGTGGAGATCGGCGAGAACGTGCGCGGCTTCGACTGCTTCGTGGTGCAGTCCACCTGCCCGCCGGTGAACGATCACCTGATGGAGCTGCTGATCATGGCCGACGCGCTCAAGCGCGCCTCCGCCAACTCCATCACCGCCGTGATCCCGTACTACGGCTACGCGCGCCAGGACCGAAAGGTCGCCGCCCGCACCCCCATCACCGCCAAGCTGGTGGCCGACCTCCTCGGCACCGCCGGCATCACCCGCGTGGTCTCCATGGACATGCACGCCGGGCAGATCCAGGGGTTCTTCAACATCCCCACCGACCACCTCTACGCCTCGCCGGTGTTCCTCGAGGATCTCCGCAAGAAGTTCCCCAGCTCCGAAGAGATCGTCATCGTCTCGCCCGACGCCGGCGGCGTGGAGCGCGCGCGCGCCTACAGCAAGCGCCTCGCCTGCCCGCTGGCCATCATCGACAAGCGGCGCCCGCGGCCCAACGCCTCGGAGGTGATGAACCTCATCGGCGACGTGCAGGGCAAGGACGCCATCATCGTCGACGACATCATCGACACCGGCGGCACGCTGACCCAGGGCGCCGCGGCGCTGATCGCCAAGGGCGCGCGCCGCGTCTTCTCGTACATCGTCCACCCCATCCTCTCCGGGCCCGCCATTTCCCGCATCAACGAGTCGGTGATGGAAGAGCTGGTGGTGTCCGACACCGTCCCGCTGTCGAAGGCGGCGCAGGGCTGCGCGAAGATCCGCTCCGTGGGCACCGAGCGCCTCTTCGGCGAGGCCCTGGCCCGCATCTACCGCGCCGAGTCGCTCTCCAGCCTCTTCGTCTGAAGGCCGCGCGTCAGCGGGCGACGACGTCGTCCAGCACCACCGGGTTGACGCCCATGCCCACGTTGCGCTCCACGCCCACCGTGCCCTCCAGCGTCACCCGAGCGCCCTTCTCGAAGGGCGTCTGGCTGATGCAGAGGAGATCATCGTCCTTCCGCTCCGCGGCGCCAGAGCCGTCCTTCAGGTGCACGTAGTGCACGCCCTGGACCGCGTTGACGCGATCCAAC
>CALNBU010000670.1 GCA_937875615.1 uncultured Archangium sp. | reverse complement strand
ACCACCGAGAGCGGGAAGAAGGTGCACCTGACGATGGCCTTCAACCCCTCGCACCTGGGCTTCGTGCACCCGGTGGTCGAGGGCCGCGTGCGCGCCAAGCAGGAGCGCCTGGGCGGCGACAACGAGGCGCGCAGCGCGGTGGTGCCCTTCGTCATTCACGGCGACGCGGCCTTCTCCGGGCAGGGGCTGGTGCCGGAGACGCTCAACCTCTCCGGCCTCGACGCCTACCAGACCGGCGGCACCATCCACCTCATCATCAACAACCAGATCGGCTACACCACCGAGGCAGAGCAGGGCCGCACGCCGCTGTACTGCACGGCGCAGGCGCAGATGCTCGACGTGCCCATCTTCCACGTCAACGGCAACGACACCGAGGCCTGCGTGCACGTGATGCGACTGGCGACCGAGTGGCGCCAGCGTTACCACACCGACGTGGTCATCGACCTCGTGTGCTACCGCAAGTACGGCCACAACGAGGGCGACGAGCCCCGCTTCACCCAGCCCAGCATGTACCAGCGCATCGGCGAGCAGAAGACGGTGCGGGCGCTCTACGCCGAGGAGCTGGCGGCGAAGGGCCGGGTCACCACCGAAGAGAGCCGCCTGGTCTTCGACGAGTGCAACGCCCACTTCAACGAGGCCATCACCCGCTCGCGCACGCAGAGCCTGGTCAAGGACCCCGACCACCTCCACGGCGTGTGGGCGAAGTACACCGGCGGCGCCGACAAGGACACGCCGCAGGCCGACACCGGCGTCGCCGAGGCCACGCTCAAGAAGCTGCTGCTGCCGCTGGCGGTGGTGCCGGAGGGCTTCACGCTCCACCCCAACGTGCAGCGCGGCGTCATCGAGAAGCGACAGAAGATGCTGACCGGTGACGAGCTGCTCGACTGGGGCACCGCGGAGACGCTGGCCTACGCCACCGTCATCTCCGAGGGCTTCCGGGTGCGGCTCACCGGCCAGGACACCGAGCGCGGCACCTTCGCGCACCGGCAGGCGGTGCTGCACGACCAGAAGAGCGACCGGGTGCACTTCCCCCTCGACGACATCAAGAAGGGCGCCGCGCAGATCATCAACTCGCCGCTCTCCGAGATGGCGTGCATGGCCTTCGAGTACGGCTATTCGCTCGACCGCCCCGACGCGCTGGTCGCCTGGGAGGCGCAGTTCGGAGACTTCGCCAACAACGCGCAGGTGATGATCGACCAGTTCCTCGCGGCCTCGGAAGACAAGTGGAAGCGCATGAGCGCGCTGACGCTGCTGCTGCCGCACGGCTACGAGGGCGCCGGCCCCGAGCACTCCTCGGCGCGCCTCGAGCGCTTCCTCGAGCTGGCGGCCGAGGACAACATCCAGGTGGCCTACCCCACCAGCGCCGCGCAGGTCTTCCACCTGCTGCGCCGGCAGGTGGTGCGGCCCATCCGCAAGCCGCTGGTGGTGATGACGCCCAAGTCGCTGCTCCGCGCCGCCGAGGCGGGCTCGCCGTGGAGCGCCCTCACCCAGGGCCGCTTCCAGCGGGTCATCGCCGACGACACCGCCGACAGCAAGAAGGTCACCCGCCTGCTGCTGTGCTCCGGCAAGGTGTACTTCGACCTGGTGAAGGCCCGCGAGGCCGCGAAGAAGACCGACGTGGCCATCGTGCGACTGGAGCAGCTCTACCCGCTCCCGCAGGACGAGCTGCGCGCCGTGCTGGCGCAGTACCCCAAGCTGCGCGAGCTCTTCTGGGTGCAGGAGGAGCCGCGCAACTCCGGTGCGTGGCGCTACCTGTTGGAGCCGCTGCTGGAGCTGACCGGCGGCAAGAAGACGCTCCGCTACGTGGGCCGGCCAGAGAGCGCCAGCCCCGCCACCGGATTCCTGTCGACCCACCAGTACGAGCAAAAGCTGCTGGTCGACGAGGCCTTGAGTTAAGAAAAGGAAGCCATGTCATCTGTCGAGATCAAGATTCCCACGTTGGGCGAGTCCATCACCGAGGCCGTCATCGGCAGCTTCCACAAGAAGGTGGGTGACGCCGTCACACTCGATGAGCCCATCGCCGTGCTCGAGACCGACAAGGTCACCATCGACGTGCAGGCCGCGTCGGCGGGCGTCATCACCGCGCTGATCGGCGTTCCCGCCTTTGCGCTGATCCTCTGG
>CALNBU010000669.1 GCA_937875615.1 uncultured Archangium sp. | reverse complement strand
GATCTGCCGCGAGGCAGTTCTGCCCGACGGCGCAGGGCGCGCAGGTGGAGCCGCTCTTGCCGCAGGACTCGAGGCTGGTTCCGTCCTGGCAGATGCCGCTGGTGTCGCAACACCCATCGCAGTTGGACGCACCGCAGCGCACCGTCGCGGGGCCACCGCAGGACGACGGCAGGACAGTGAAAACAAAGCCGATGGCGAGGCCCGCCAGCAGCGCGTGAGAGGTGTTCGTCGAGCGCATGTGATTCTCCGAGGGCGGTTGAGGACCGCGTGGAATCAATGGGATCTACAGCCCCCTCCCCACACCCACAAGTATGTGCCCGCGCGATTCTCAGAATCCGAGAATCGCTCAAAGTGCCCATGTACGGGGGTTGATCTCACTTACCTACCACGGTGAGGATGGCGCAGCTTTCGTCACCCCCAAGGAGTGTCACCCCAATGCGACAATCACACCCCCTCGCTCGGGCAGGTCTTTGTATTGCCACCATCGCCGCTTCATTCGCCGGTTGCCGCTGCAACGAGGAGAACCTCGGCCGCAACTTCGGTGAGATCACCGTCATCTGGCGCGACGAAGGTGGCAACCGCATCTTGAACCGCGACGCCACGCTCGACTTCGGCCTGGCGCTGGTCGGAGACCGCAAGACCACGCTGGCCACCGGCAACCCGGCCACGCTGGTGCTGTCCAACACCGGCTCCAACAAGCTGACGCTGGACGCGCTGGAGTGGGTCGAGGGCGACGACGTGGTCATCGGCGCCCTGGGCGAGCCCACCGAGACCTCCCAGTTCGAGGTGGCCTTCGAGTCGCTGGAGCTGGGCTCGCAGACGCAGCACGAGTTCCCCCTGGCCTTCACGCCGCGGCAGACGCGCAACGCGTTCCTCTCGAAGCTCAGGCTGACCACCTCCGGCACCCGCACCGAGGACTCGGAGGTGCTGTTGACCCTCAAGGGCCAGGGCGACCTGAGCGCGTGCGAGCTCCCCTCGGTCATCAACTTCGGCAAGACCGCCCAGGGCGAGACCATCACCTTCACCGTGCCCTTCAAGAACCCCACGCGCATCGAGGCCACGGGTGAGGCCGGGGCCATCGAGGGCCTCGACGCGGCCAGCTTCGGCTACCGCGCGCCCTCCGCGGCCGGCCCGGTGGTGGTGCCCGCCGAGACCACCGCCGACGTGGTGCTGACCTTCTCGCCCACCGAGCTGCGGACCTACGAGGCCACGGTGTCGATGCGCGGCCCCGGCGAGTGTCCGGCGCAGACGGTGACCCTGCGCGGCGAGGGCAGCGACGAGACCCTCACCTGGACCCCGGAGGTCATCGACTACGGCTACGTGAACCCCGGCGAGGAGATTGTCCGCGAGGTGGTGTTCTCCAACCCGGCCTCCGTCCCGGTGACGCTCACCAACGTCACCTCGTCGGACCCCGACAACTTCTACGTGGTGCCCTCGACGTCCACCTTCGAGGTGGCGCCGGACAACGCGCCGACCGCGCTGCGCGTGGCCTGCAACCCGAACTCGCTGGGCATCAAGCTGGGCGTCATCACCTTCGACACCGGGCTGACGCAGACCCCGTCGGGCACCATCACGCTGCGCTGCACTGGCGGCGGCCCGCGCATCCAGGTGCAGCCGCGGCCCACGCTGTCCTTCGGGCGCGTGGGGTTCTTCCCGGCCAGCCCCAACTTCTCGGTGCAGCGCAAGGTGAACGTGCGCAACGTGGGCGTGCAGGCCAACGAGCCCGACGCCGGCACCGGCGCCAACCTCTTCCTCGGCGAGGTCATCGACGACGTGCCCGGCAACCTGCCGCTGTTCTCGGTGGCCGGCCCCGACGCGCAGGAGTTCACCGTCTCGCTCTCCTCCACGCCTGCGTACGACCCGGCGGTGGGGCTGCGCGCGCAGGTGGGCCAGAACTTCACCGACATCACCGTCACGCTGCGGCCGGGCTCGGTGGGTCAGAAGTCGGCGGCGCTCAACATCTATTCCAATGACTCGCAGGAGCCGACGGTGACGGTGAACATCACCGCCGACGTGCAGCAGCCGCCGCCGTGCAACTTCACGGTCATGCCCGCGCCCGCCACCGGCCTCAACTTCGGCCTGGTGTCGAGCGGCGTCACCAAGGACCTCCCCATCATCATCACCAACAGCTCCTCGACGCCCGGAGACATCTGCTACCTCACCGGCATCGAGCTGGGGGCGGGCAGCGACCTCGCCTACTCCATCGTCGGCGGCAACATCACCGAGCACGAGCTGTTGCCCGGTCAGTCGCTGGAGGTGGTGGTGCGGGTGGCGCCGACGGGCCAGCAGCCCGCGCAGCTCATCTCGCTCACCGGCGCGCTGGTGTTCAACTCCACCTCGGCCACCATGAACAACGTGGCGGTGCCGCTCACCACCGCGGTGGGGCCGACGTGCCTCACCGTCTCGCCCGACCCCATGGACTTCGGCACCGTGCGCCTGAGCTGCTACTCGGCGCGCCGCACGTTCTCCATCTACAACACGTGCACCACGCCGGTGCAGATCAACGGCATCAACATGCAGGCGGCGGCCGGCCAGCA
>CALNBU010000668.1 GCA_937875615.1 uncultured Archangium sp. | reverse complement strand
CTGCCGGACATCAGCTTCCGTTTCTTCGTTTACGGCGGCGTCGCCGACAGCGTCACCACCGCCGGAGACACCGCGGGCGTCTCGCGCCAGGTCGACCCCGACGGTGGCCTGACGCCGGTCGACAACGACACCCGCCACTGCCCCACGCCGATGGGCGTCACCTACGGCACCGGAAACCGCGGCACGCCGGGGCTCGCCAACGTGGCCTGCGAGTGAAGCGGCTGGCGCTGGCCGCGCTGCTGGCGCTCTCGGGTTGCCCGGAGCCGGAGCCCGAGAGCCGCTGCGGACCGCGCACCGGTGTGGTGGCCAACATCGTCGACGGCGACACCATCGACCTCGAGGACGGCACCCGGCTCCGCCTGCTGCTCGTCGACGCGCCGGAGATTACCTCCGGGAAAGATGACTGCTACGGGCAGGAGGCCGCGGCGTACACGCGGCTCAAGTTGCTCGGGCAGGAGGTCTCCCTCGCCTACGACGAGGCCGGCTGCGCCGACCGCTACGGCCGCACCCTGGCCTACGTCAGCGTCGGTGAGCTGGAGGTGAACCGCGAGCTGGTGAAGCGCGGGCTGGCGTGCGACCTCCACATCTCCCCCGCGGGTGACGACCGCGCCGAGGAGTTCGAAGGCTACGAGTCGGTCGCGCGCAACGAGCGCACCGGCATGTGGGGCGTCTGCACCGACATCCCCTGCAGCGAGTAGCGACTCAGTAGTCCGACTGTCGCGTCAACGACGCCACCAGCGCCCTCGCCTGCGCCTCGGTGGCGCAGTGGTACTCCTGCTGCTTTCCACCCGGGCGTTCCACCCTCACCACCCACACACCATTCTCGAGGGACACTGTCGGGACGGGCGGTGACATACGTGTCGTGGTTTCAAGCACGCTTCATGCCGCGGCCAAGCACGCGAATTGACGCGAGTCGATGCGTCCCTCGGGTGTCCTGGATTTCGACTCTGCAATGCAGCGGAGAAAAGAATTCACGGTTCCACCGGCCACTCCCAGGCCGAGCGGTAGCCGTCTGCAGCGGTGATGAACTCCAGCCACCGGGCGTAGTGGGCGTGCCCCGACAGGGTGGCCGAGTCACCCACCACGAAGAGGTGCCTGCGAGGCCGGGTGATGGCCACGTTGAGGCGCCGCAGGTCCTCCAGGAAGCCCAGCCGCTGGTCCACGTTGCTGCGCACCAGGCTGAGGCACACCACGTCCTTCTCCCGGCCCTGGAACGCGTCCACGGTGTCCACCTCCACCTCCGGGAGGTCGCCCAGCGCCTCGCGCAGCAGCAGCGCCTGCGCGCGGTAGGGAGAGATGACGGCCAGCTCCGACGGCGCGAGGCCCGCCGCCACCAGGGCGCGCGCGCGCGCCACCACCAGCTCCGCCTCGCCTTCGTTGCGCAGCGACTCGGTCTGCGGCGCCTTCGACTCTTCGAAGCCCTTGCCCGCGGTGTCGAGGAACAACACCGGCGGGGTGTCGAGGCCCTCCAGCGTCAGCCCGCGCGCCGCCACATCCGGGTGCGCGCGGAGCTGCCCCCCGTAGGTGGCGTCCGACGGGAAGCGCATGATGCGCTCGTGCATGCGGTGCTGCTCCTTGAGCATGCGCTTGATGTCGTCGCCGAAGTCCGCCAGCAGCCGCTCGAACAAGGAGGTGGCCAACCCCTCCTTCGCGGCCTCCGGAGAGATGACCGTGGGCGGGAGCTGCTGCGGGTCCCCCGCCAGCACCACCACCGGCGCCTTCGAGAAGGCCAGCAGCGACAGGGGCTCGATGGCCTGGGTGGCCTCGTCGAAGAGCGTCACGTCGAATTCCTCGCGCCCCAGCACGCTGCCCTCGAGCATCGACAGCGCGGCGCACACCACCGGCGCGCCCGACAAAATCGAGCGCAGCGCCCGGCGCTCGAGCGACCGCGCTTCGTCCATCAGCCGCCGGGCCTCGACGCTCGCCTCCCGCGCGTTCGAGAAGCGCTCCCGGCTGCGCCCGCGCGAGCGCTGCTTGCGGGCGTAACCCAGCAGGTCGAAGGCCTCCTCGAAGAGCGCCTTCGCCAGGATGCGGTCGTCGTGCTGCTCCACCAGCAGGTCGAGGGTGTGCCCCTGCAGGTGCGGCAACACCCGCGCCGGGTGGCCCACGCGCACCGCGCGCAACCCCGCCTCGACGCACAGCTCCAGCAGATGGTCGACGGCGGCGTTGCTGGCGGCGGTGCACAGCAGCCGCTTGCCCTGCCGGGAGAGCTGCACGGCCAGCTCCGAGAGCACCGTCGACTTCCC
>CALNBU010000667.1 GCA_937875615.1 uncultured Archangium sp. | reverse complement strand
GCCTCAGCAGCCGACTCCGCGTACGGCACAGGCCGCACCTCACGGCCACCCTGAACGGCCGCCGAGTCCTCGGGGCGCCACACGCGACGCGGCACGAGGCAGTTGGCCGGCAAGGCGTAGGCGAAGCGCCACGGCAGCACCGCCTCTCCGTCGACGCGCACCAGCGCGGCGAAGCGGGAGGCGAAGCGCCACGGGTGCGCCGCCAGCAGCTGCAGCAACTTCGGGCGGTAACTGACGGCCACCGCCCGCGCGCTGGCCGTATTCTCCGCCAGGTCGTCGAGAAACTGCGTCTCGCCCACGCGCGCCAGGGCGCGGTTGACGAGGGCGAGTGGCGACGCAGCAGCCATGGCTTACAGGTCCGCCGTGCGCGCCTTCTTCGGCGCAGCCGGGGCCTGCACCTCGCCGACGGCAGCCTCGAGGCGCTTCCAGCCCCGGCCAGGAGGCACGTCGGCCGCCGCGGTGAAGGGCTCGCCTGGGTACACCAGGCGGCCACCGACGACGACGAGGGCCTGCGCCACGTACGCCACCTGTGCCTTGCTGTCGGGCACCGCCTCGGCCGGCACCTTCGCCTCAGGTGCCTTGCTGTCGGGCGTCGGCTTCGGCGCCGAGGCCTTCACCCCTGGCACCTTGCTGTCGGGCGTCGGCCCCACCTCAGCGCGTCCCCGCCGTCAGCACGTAGGCCGCGGAGAACTTGCCCGTCACCGCGGCGACGCCGGGCACGAGGCGGATACCCTCGTAGCGCGGCGACTTCAGGCCGTGCTTCGGCTTGCCCAGCTTCCAGCGGTAGCCGGCCACCAGCTCCGCCACCGGGATGGCCGCCGTCTCCTCGATGACGACGACGCCGGCCGACAGCGCCGCGTCGGTCGCGCGCACCAACTGCGCCTTGACGGTGGCGCTGCCACCCGACGTGAAGGCCTCCGTCACCCGCACGTCGTACTCACCCGTAGAGGGGCCGAAGTCCGACTCGATGGGGTTGCCCATGGGCGTCGTCGCCGGCGCCCCGAAGTCCAGCGACTTCGTGGTGGGCACCGGCGTGTCCGCGACAGCCGCCGTCAGCGTCTGCACCAGCGCACCAGAGGGCTGGCGCGTGAGAATGGTTTCTGCGTCCATCAACATGAGGTGTCTCCTTGTGGCCGATGAGGGTTACGGGATGCCGACAATCTTCTTCTCGGCCAGCGAGAGGCCGTCGGTGATGCGGATGGGCATGCCGTCGAAGTGCGGCACGAGGCGCTTGCTGCCGTCGAGGTGCTCGTACGACAGCGTCGCATTCTTCACCCCGCGCAGCGCCTGGATGCGCAGCAGCGCGAAGAGGCGGCGGTGCATGTAGATGCGGCCCTGCACCTGGTCGAGGGACTTGATGCGCGACGACGCCTCGATGAGCTTCTCCCAGAGGAAGGGCGACTCCGCGTCGGCCATCGCCTCGAGGTGGATGTTGGCGATGCGCGCCACGAATTCGTAGTGCTTCACCGCGAGGCCGGGCGTCCACTCGTAGCTGGTGACGTAGCCGGGGAACTCCAGCCCCGCGTCGTCGCGCACCAACTGCTTACCCATGTCCGTGCGCTGGAGGCCTCCGGGCTTTCCCTTCGGGACGATGCCGTGCACCGTCTTGTCACCCCAGCCGACGATGGCGATGCTGGTGCGGTTGTTGTCGCCGGTGGCGTCGTCGGAGTCACCGTCGATGAGTTGCTGGCCGGCCGGGCCCGCCGGGTCCTCGAAGCGCGGGAAGAGGCCATTGAAGCCGCGCGCGTCGACGTCCTGGCTGCCGTAGAACATTTCAGCCTCCAGCACGTTGCCGAAGGACTCGATGAAGGCCTCGTCCTCCTCCAGCCGCACGGCCAGCTCGTTGCCGCCCAACTGCGCCTCCGACACGTCCAGCTTCGAGAGGCCGGAGAACATCCCACAGGGCTCCTCCACCATGTCCCCGCGGGACTTCGTCGCCGGCGTGCCCTGGTTGAAGGCGCGCTTGGAGATGCCGGGCAGGCCAGTGCGCCGGGAGAACTTGTCACCCGTCACCAGGCGCCCCTCCTTCCAGACGATGTCCTGCACGAAGGGGTTGAGCCTCGACACCACCTCGACGAGAGGCAGCATCTCGCCCCTCTCATCCATGCGGCGCGCCAGGTCCAGGTAATTCAAATTGCCGTCAGCCATTGCTTACTCCTTCACTTGAAGTGGGTGGGAAACAGCGCCCGCATGCGGGCCTCTTCTTTCGACGCCTGCGTGGCGGCCGCCTTCGCACCAGCCACCGTGTCCTCCTTCGACAGCGCGCCCAGCGCCCGGAAGTGACGCACCACCTCCGGGTGTGCACCGAAGCCCGTGTCCCGCAGCAGCTTCTGCAGGCCAGGCGAGGCGAAGCGAAGCACGCCGGCCTCGACGTGCTTCCGCGTGTCCGCCAGCGCGGCGCCGCCCATCTCCTTGTCGTCGGCGATGGCCTTCTCCCAGCCCCGCAACTCCGCCTTCGCGGCGGCCACGTCGGCGGCCGTGCCTTCCGACTGCAGCTGCGCGTAGAAGTCCGCGGCGGCCTGCGCCTGCGCCGGAGTCATGCCGTGCTGCTTCGCCGCCTCGAGGTACTTGGCCTTCGCCGCCTCCGGCAGCCTGAGGCCTTCAGCCCACTTCACCGTCAGAGGCGCGGCCTCGGCCGGCTTCGCGGCTGGCACTTCGGGCGGCGGTGCCGCAGGCGGCGGCGCGGCGTTACCCTCCGGCGTCGCGCCGCCCTGCGCGAGAGGCACCGACGCGCCGTCACCGGCGTCACCTGCGGGCTGCTGCGTCTGCTGCGTCGTCATGTCCAGCACTGTGCAACCAGCGCCGGACAGCTTCCGTCAGTCCGGCAAACTTTCCCGGACTGTGGGCGCCAGCGCCGGCGGCAGGGCCTCCACCGCCTCCTCCACCATGGCGACGTAGAAGTCCCTCGCCTCCACCTGCGCCTCGGCGGCCAGCGCCACGCCCACGGCGCGCTTCCCCTCGGCATGCGCATGCACCGTCGGCGAGGCACTGAAGACGCTGGAGAAGGTGCCCACCTCATTCAGCAACCGCCACACGAAGCGCCGGCCGGCCACCGTCGACATGACGGCGCGCAAGTCGTCGCCGCGGCGGCGGGCCGCCGACTGCGCGGCCTCCTGCGCCTCCTCCACGGCCTTGCGCCTCTCCTCGTCTCGCGTGCCCAGCGGCCTCACGGCTTCGCCCCCGTCGTGCGCAGCAGCGCGCGCAGCGCCGTCTCACCCTGCGTCGGCGTCTCAGCCAGCGTCTTCGCTGTCTTCGCTGCCTGCTGCGCCTCCTCCACCTGCTGCGCGGCCTGCTGCGCCTCCGCGCGACGCTGCCGCAGCGCCTGCACCTCGTCGTCGCCGCGCACCACCTTCGGCGTGACGCCCAGCGCGCGCGCAAACTCATCCACCGTCTGGTCGACGTCCAGCTTGTCGAGTACCTCCGGCACCAACTGCGCGGCCTGCCCGACGACGGCCATGAGGCGCTGCAGCCCGGTGGTGCCCTGCATCTTCTGGGCGAGGGCGAAGGGTGAGATGTACTCCAGCTTGTAGCCAGTCTCGCCGGCCTCCAGCAGCGCCTGCGGTGGCTGCGGCAACTCACCGCGGGCCGCGAGGATGTCGATGGTGCGGTTGACGACGACGTCGAGGCCCTCGTCGGAGAGGCCGGCATTCACCACGGACAACTGCGTGAACTTCTCATCCTCGATGGCGCCCACCTCGCGCGCCGTCATCTGCTTGTCCCGCGCCTGCAGCGCCACCCACAAGTCGACGTACAGCATGCCCTCGATGCGCGCCTCCTTCTGCGCGATGTCCGCCATGATGGCCTGCAGCGTGCGTGGGTCGTACTCGACGGCCGGCGTCACCTTCGCGCCCGCCACCATGTCAGGCACCGCCGTGAAGTCACCAGGCAGCAGGCCCACCACCTTCGCGGCCAGCGACGCGGGGCCCTGCATGGGCGGCGTGCGCAGCAGCTGCAGCTGTTGCTCCTTCTCCCACTCCGCGGCCTGCAGCTTCTCCGCGTCGCCCAGCGCCTCCATGGCCGGGCTGCTGCCGTACACGTCCTCGCCCGTCGAGTCCCACCGCGCAGCGATGAAGGGCTGCGTACGGAAGCCTGACTCACGGAGGAAGGCCACGTCCTGCGACGCCGCCGCCTCCCACCACAGCGAGACGAAGCGCATGCCGCGCGTCCCCACCGCCCCCTCCTCGTAGTCGTGGTTGCGGGTGATGCAGTGGTGCACCTCCACCTCCGCGTCGAAGCGCCCGTCCTCGTACTGCCGCCGCGCCGGCACGCTGCACGCCTCGAGGCCGAATTCCTCGACGAGCTGCTCCACCGTCATCCGCAGCTGGCGGTACAGCGTCGCCGGCTTGTTGCGCCTGTCATTGGCGAGGCAGTAGCTGCCGACGGGGCACGGGTAGCCACGCATGCCGTCCTCGTCGTCGGCCTCGAGGATGGTGACGTGCGTCCCGAAGCAACTCAAGTCGCCGAACATGACGGGCGCCACGCGGTAGAAGTTGCTCCGCGCCAACTGCGCCGCCACCAGCGTCTCCACCTCCTCGCAGTGCTGCTTCACCTCAGTCAACTCGGCCAACTCCGAGTCGACGACTGTCACGGAGAACCACTTCCTCTCCGGCGGCGTGATGAAGGCGTACATGCCGGCCACCAGCGTGCGCAGCGACTTCAGCGGCGTGCCGTTGTGGATGTGCACGTTGCGCCTCTCGCCGCGATTCTTCTCCGTGGTGAGGAAGCGACTGCCGCGCGGGCGGAAATTCTCCGCCAACTGCCGCCAGTGCGCGTCCCAACTGGCCCTCTCTGCCTTCAGCGCGACGAAGCGCGCCTCGTGCTTGCGGCGCCTCTCCTGCGCAGTCTCCTGCCTCTTCTCTTCAGCCATGAGTCACCTCAAGTACGGGTTGACGGCGTGTCTGGTTTGCGCGACGCGCGCCTCGGCCGAAGCCACCGGCGCGAAGAAGGTGCAGGCCAGCGCGTCGCCGTAGTCAGTCGACGGCAGGCCGCGCGCCTTCATCGACTCCTTCGACTCCAGCTGCACGCGCCCGCGCGCGTTGGCGTGCGTGTACTTCGGCGACACCAGGTCCTGCCGCAAGCGCAACTCAGAGGAGATGGCTGCCTGTGGCAGCCAGTCGCGCACTGCCCACCACATCTCGATGCGCTTGTTCTCGAAGCGCGGCTGCGAGGCCTTGCCGCCGAAGTCGACGGGCACCACCGAGTAGTTGAGCTGCGTGAGTCGGTCGAAGACGCCGGTGCCGATGCCACCCACATCAAGGAAGGTGGCTGCAGGCTGCCACTTGTCAATTTCCTCCGCCGCCATGGCGGCCACCTGCATGGTGTCAAGGCCACGCAGCGCGCGAGGACGGAAGGCCACGAGTCCCTGGCGGCGCTGAAAGACGTTGGAGTCATTCCCGTAGCGCGCCACGTCGATGCCCAGCACCTTCGGCGCGAAGCTGTAGGCCGCCTCCAGCACGTCTCTCTCCTGCGCGGCCTGCACCAGGTCGAGGGGGATGAAGGTGTCATCAACGGCCGCGTTGAAGTCGCACTCCATCTCCTGGGCAAACTGCGCCGGCGTCAAGTCGTCACGCATGCTGGCCAACTCGGCCTCGTCGATGACGCCCGTGTCGCGCCAGGTGCGCAAGTCAGCCCCCCACTCGCCGCCCTTCTTCAGCGCGTAGTAGTACCTCTCGGAGAAGAGGTTGATGCCCTTCGGCGTGCCAAGGAATATGCACCAGCCCTTCCTGTCGATGAGGCGCGGGCGCACGGCCACCGGCCACGTGTCAGGCCGCATGTCCGCCACCTCGTCGAGGACGCAGCCGTCGAAGTAGCCGCCGCGGATGGAGTCCGGGTCATCAGCGCCCAACAGGTAGATGCGCGCCTCGTTGTGCGGAAACTCAATCCACAACTCCGACTCATGGATGCGCACGCCCGGGATTTTCAGGCTGTAACTCTTCAGGTACGGCCACGACTCGCGCTTCGCCTGCTTCAGCGAGGGCGCGATGTACGCGTACATAGGCTTCGGCGTCTTCGCCTGCAGCGCCTCCAGCACCAACTCCATGTCCGCAAACACCGTCTTGCCTGCGCGCCGGTGCCACACCAGCACGAGGAAGCGCTTCGCCCCCCTCAGCTGGTGCGCGGCCGCCTGGTAGAAGCGCGGCACGAAGTCGAAGTCCACCTTCACCTCGGCGGCACTCACTCCGGCCTCGACGTGCCGACGCCGGCATACGGGTTGGTGACGTTGACGCTGACACCGCCGGAGTGCTCCACCTTGTCCACGAATAGCTTGTGGTGCTTGCCCAGCAGTTCCAGCGACTTCACCTTGTCCGCGAAGCGCACCTTCACGACACCGAGGGCGCCCGTCTCCATGCTGACGATGGCGCGCCGCACCTCTGCCGGCATGGACGCCAGCGGCAACAGCCGCCCCTCCGCGTCGAAGGCCTCGCCCACGTCCACCAGGGCCAGGCGCGTCAACTCCCGCAGCACGTCGTCGGCGGAGGCCTCGACGCGCGCGGCACGGGCCTTCAGGGCCTCGTCGATGGCCGCGGCAACCTGAACAAACCTTAACAGCCGACTGCCCTGCACCTCGGCCGTCTTCGGGCTGTACCCGGCGCGCACGGCAGCCTGGGTGGCGTTGAGGTCCACCAGGTACTCGCGCACGAAGGCCTGCTGCCGGGCTGTCAGCGTCCCTGCCATGCCAGCAGTGTGTGCCGGCGCCGGGACAGCTTCCGTCGGCAGCTACGGCGACTACCGGCGCGCGCGCGACGACACGTAGGCCTGCGCGGCCTTCCGCAGCACGGCGGAGGCGCGGGCAAAGGCCTCGTCGGAGTCGGCGTCGGCGTACTTCAGGGCGGCGTCCACGAGGCGCTGCCAGGGCGTGCGCCCCACCTCGGCCAGCGGCCCGGCCACCGGCTGGTGGCGGTACTTGCGCTTCGCGTGGCCGGCGCAGAGCTCCCCCTGCGTGGCCGGACGGAAGCAGTCCCCCGCGGCGCACGTCCTCACGCGTCGGCCCTCGTGAGGCCTGACGCATGGACTACTTGGAGCGATTCTTTCCGCGGATTTGCGCGTAGTGCTCGTTGAAGTGCTGTTGCTCGTCGCGAATGAGCCCAGCCAGCGTCACGAGCTCGCCGTCGGAGAGCTTCAAGCCGGCAGCCTCGGCGACGCAGCGCGCGGCGTAGATGGTGATCAAAACGTTGCGCGCTGCGTCCCCGCCCCACCCGGCGAGAGTTTCGGTTTTGAGAAAGAGTTGTTCGAGGCGGTCTTCGGGCGAAGTGGGCATGCCCAGCTTCTACCAGCAAGGGCGGGCTAGAGCCTGACGGGCGGACTGACCGAGCCACCCCGGCCACCCCGGCCACCCGGTTTTCATTGTAGTCGCTCTGTCTCCTCCACCTTGCTGGCAGGAAGGTGGAGGACCCCGAAAAAACTTTTGAAGAGAAATGGTTGGCCGGGTGGCCTTGAAAGTCAAAAGCAGAGCGAAACCAGATGCTTGCGC
>CALNBU010000666.1 GCA_937875615.1 uncultured Archangium sp. | reverse complement strand
GGCGGCCGGCTGCGCCTCGGGCGGCGCGGCGACCGCGGGTTCGACGGGCAGAGGCGCTTCGCCCGCTCCGTCGCCCTCTGCGAGGGCGGTGAGCGAGGTCAGGAGGCAGCAGATGGCGAGGAGGCGAATCAACGGAGGCCCTCGAACTCAAAAGTCGTTGGAGTGTCAAGTATGCAGGAGCTGGCGCTGTCTCGCGAATTCGACGACGTGCGCCACCAGGTCCCGGGGGAACTCCAGCTGCGGGAGGTGATTGAAGTGCGGCACCAGCGCCACGCTGCCGAAGGCCGGGGGGAGCTGCGCGCGGAAGAAGTCCGGCGCGTCGTTGGGCAGCAGCCGCTCGTTCCCGCCCCAGATGAGGCGCAGGGGGACGCGCAGGGTGCTCAGCTCGCCGTCTTTGAGGAGCGCGTCGGTGCGCAGCGTCTGCAGCAGCTTCCGCACCGCGGGGGTGTCGACCATGGCGCGGGTGAACGAGGGGAAGCGCAGCATCGGCCACGCGGGCCTCACGAAGAGCCGCCGCACGAAGGCGCGCACCTGCTCGTCGGTCTCCAGCCGGAAGGCCTCGAGCACCTCGTGCAGCGCCTCCGGGCTGCTGGGCGCGCCGGCCGGCGCCACCGGCACCGCGGCCAACAGCAGCTCCGGGTGCCGCAGCGCGAGCAGCAGCGTCAGCGCGCCGCCGAGCGAGTTGCCCAGCAGCACCGAGGGCTCGCGCACCACCTCCGAGAGGAAGCGGCGCAGCACCTCGAAGTGCCCCTCAAGGGTCAGCGCGCCGGAGGCCGGCAGGGGCGAGAAGCCGCAGCCCGGCAGGTCGATGACGTACACCCGCCCGAAGCTGCGGGCGAAGGGCACGGTGCAGAGGATGAAGTTGTGCGCGCTGGCGCCCAGGCCGTGCAGCAACACCAGCGGCGGGCCCTTCGCGCCCAGGTCGGCGAGGTAGAAGTGCACGGTGGTGCCGCGGACCTGCGCCGTGTGGCTCGTCACGCCGCGCGCCAACAGCGCCCGGCGTTGCATGGTGTCAAAGGCCTCGAGCAACCCCATGGCGGCCTCTTTGGCACGTCAGGGCGACGGCACCAACCACGGCAGCGGGTCGACCGCCTTCCCGCCCTTGCGGATCTCAAAGTACAGGTAGCTGCCCTTGAGGCTGCCGGTGTCGCCCACCTGACCCAGCGTCGCGCCCTCCTGCAGCACGTCGCCCGGCGAGACGCGCGCGTTGGCGAGGTGGGCGTAGAGAGAATGGTAGTTGGTGCCGTGGTCGAACTCCCGTGTCCGGCTGTGGCTTGAGGTGCACCGTGAGTGCACTGCCGTCGCCGAACGTGGAAACTCAGTACTTCGAGTTCGACTTCCCGCCGGCGACGATGTGCAGTTGGCCAAGCCATGCAGTGGCCGAGTCGATACAATGGTTGTCCAACAGTCGAAGGAACCTGCGTGCAACGCTACGCTTCGAATCTTCACGCCGCGCTCACGAGCATCTGGCCCAAGCGAAGCCAGCAAGAGATCTTGCTCGACCTCGGCGAACGCAAAGCGTGGACCTGGGAGCAGCATGGTGCGGCGATTCAGCGGTTTGACGACTGGATTGTTCTCAATCTCGAACTTCCCGAAACGGCTCAATCGCAGACTCCCGTCACCGATGAGGAAGTCCTCGCCTTCGCGCGGACGCTTCGCGTCAATCTCGGTGCACAGCCCAAAACCTCCGTTCCCGACGTTGCTGCGTGGATCGAGGCGATCGCGCCCGTGTTGGGCGCTGGGCCCAAAGCGCTCGCCAATTCACTCAGAACACTACGGGCAGCACGAGCCGACCACCGTTGGTTGCGAGTGATTGCACAGGTGGCACGCGGCGAAGGTGCGAGCGACGCGTGGTGCTTTCACCGGCGAACGCCGCGTTCCGTGGCCGCATGCGTGGCATCGTGGACGGAGCAGTCTCAATTCAACGCTGGTGATGCGGTTGTGCTCTTGAGCTTTTTGGCTCTGTGGCAGCGACGGCGACCAACGCACGAAGCGAAGGGAAATCGCGGACAACAGGCAACACGACGACTCACGCCCAAGCCCATTGCTGCGATGTCGGGCGCATTGATCCAACCCGGGCAGGTGCTGCCTCTCGTGGAACTCTCACAGAGACTCGAACACGGTGCTGCCCTCGCGCTGCTGACCATCGAGGCCGCGCTGAGTGAGGCGCATCTTGCTCCACACAGACCTCGTGCTCGGGCACGAACTTCGACCGGCGAGGCATGGCTGACTGCCGTTGAGAAGGCGCTCCCCGGAGTCGACTCTCTTCTTGAATCAAACGATCGCCGCGCAATCGGTTTTCGATTGGAGCGTTTGCGAGCATGGCGCGACGGAAGAACCGCGACCGCTCCGGAGGACGCTGTGATGCCCCCCTACGTTCGAGCGAGCACCGCGCTCGAGCAGCGGCTCCCGATGACCTTCAAAAGCAATACGCCTGGGTTGTTGATGCTCCTTCCGCAGCTGCGTTCACGCGAAATGTTGGAGTCGACATGAGCAACGGGTACTTCGAGGCCTACATCAATAGCCGCACGTATCGGGAGTCGGCCAATGACTCCTTGCTGATGACTCGCATCGTCGCAGCAGTTCGAGCGCACGTTCTCGGCGCGCAGGTCCGGTGGGCCGGGAGTCAGCGAAAGGGAACGGCGATCGCCAACAGCGACCTCGACGTCATCGTCGAATCGAGCGTTGCAGTGACAGAGGCTCAGCGGCGCACACTTCGTCTGACAATGGAGAGCTCCCTTGGTCGCAAGGCGCTCATCCTGAGCCATGTGATTCGACTCCCCGCCACGAACGACTCACCCAAGGTAGACATCGCCTTCGCGAATGCCGCTTTCGGCAGCCGCCAGCTGCCGTCCATCGACGCGTTCCACAATCGGCCTGCGAGGCAAATGGCGGCCCGCGCGCTCAAGCTCTGGTCGCGCGCAGGCAACAAGCCCAACGTCTCGGGCTGGGTCGCGGAAGCCGTCGTCGTTCACCTCGACCAGTCGAACAACAGCCGCGCCCCGCTCGAGCTGTTTCTCCACATCGTGGAGTGGCTTGCCGAACGCGCCACACCAGAAGCACTCGAAGGAGTGCTTCGGCCTGCAGCGTCTCCCGTCTGGAAAGAAGAGTGGTCCCGACAACTCCCTGGACGAATCGAGGCCCTCAAGAACCACGCTCGTTCGCTCTTGAAGCGCGCTGGGAAGAGAGACAGCTGGAAGTCGGTGAGCGACGTCGGCGATTGGCTCTCCCAGTGAAAAATGCGGGAGAGCGTGCTGTTCCCACCATTCCTACCTTCAGGTTCCCGTGAGCAACCCTCACGGCAACCCACAAAGGAAACGAACGTGACGACAAACTTGAATACCGAGAACGCAGCGCTGACGACCCGACTCCGGGCACTGAGAGATGCTCTTGCAGACGGCCTCGTAGAACGCGAGGTCGCGGTGAGACTGACGCTTCTCGCCGCGCTCGCCGGAGAACATATGCTACTGATCGGCCCACCGGGCACAGCCAAGAGCCTTGTCGCGCGCCGGCTGCATCTCGCCTTCGAAGACGCGACCTACTTCGAGCGACTACTGACGCGTTTCACGGTGCCCGAAGAACTGTTCGGCCCTCTTTCCATCAAGGGGTTGGAGGACGACCGGTACGAACGGCAGACCACAGGGTATCTCCCGAAGGCTGCAGTGGCGTTTCTCGACGAGACGTTCAAAGCCAACAGCGCGATTCTCAATTCACTGCTGACGCTGCTGAATGAGCGCGAGTTCGACAACGGAACTACGCGAGAGAAGACGCCGCTGATTGAAGTCATCGGCGCGAGCAACGAAATGCCTGAAGGCGAAGAACTCAACGCGCTCTTCGACCGATTTCTCCTCAGACTCCACGTCGGGCCGGTCAGCAAAGCGGGTTTTCCGACTTTGTTGTCATTGCGCGGCCAGCCCAGGCCGAACGTCACGAAGCAGCTCGCGTTGACCGCGAGCGAGCTTCTTGATGTGCAAGCTGCGGCCGAGAAAGTCGAGCTCACCGAAGACATCGTCGGGTTGCTGGCGGAGCTGCGCGATTGGTGCACTGCTGAGAAAATTGAAGTGTCCGATCGCCGCTGGCGGAAGATCGTCAAGCTGCTTCAGGTTTCTGCGCTCACCAATGGTCGCAACCGGGTGTCTATCTGGGATTGCTGGCTGCTTCAGCACTGCCTGTGGAGTCAGCCGCAGCAGCGGGAAAAACTCTATGACTGGTACGCGACCCGCGTCGGCATGTCGAAAGCGATGGACCCGTCGCGCATTACGAAGATCGTCGTGATGTGGGAAGGAAAACTGAAGTCAGAACAAGAGAGTCTTTCCCAGCTTCGAAACAACGACAGAGAACCCATTTACAAAGCCACTGACGGAAAACACACAACGAATCAACTTGGACCCGTTCAAAAGAAGGCGGGGACGCAACCACTTTTCCTGGCACCGCAAGCGGCAGCCATAGACGCCTACATGCAACAGGCTGTTGAACGCACGGGCGGAGGCAAAGGATTCACTACGCAGCAACTCAACGAGCTTTACATGTCGAAATACTCGACATTCCAGCACTGGGATGGGCGAGCGGCCTATCTCGCCGAGAGGAGCAACTGGCTAATGGAGGATGTCCCCCTCGAAGCGGTACTTGAGCCGACTCGATACAGCCAATTTCACATCCAAGGAAACCTAAACCAGGTCGACCACATCCAGGATGATGTCTCTCAATATCAAGACGAGCTCCTTCGCCATATAGAGACTATGGAGAACGAGATCAGTACGCACCTCTGGGTGATGCCCGATTTCGCCGAACCGGCGGCCAAGAGTCTCGACCAGACGAAAAAGGAAGTGGAAGTGCTGCTCACGCGCGTCAAGAAGTTGCGCGAGGGATTCGACGCGCTCCCCCGCTCGGAGGAGCCGTGATGTCTGCGGCCTTCGATTCGCGCGCCCTCGAACACAGCTATGCCTTTCTCGATGATTGCCCCGACCATCTGTTGCCGAAGCTCGTCACGCTCTCCATCGGCACGCTGAAGGAGCGGGTTGCGGGCATCAACGAATGGCAACGAGCGCTGCTCGATGGACATCTCCCTTCGACAGGGACCTGGCCCGACGCCCCGTTCGACGGTCCAGTTCGGAGCGCGCTCGACCAACTGAACCTCGCGCGGTTCTGCAAAGACCAGCCTGAACTCGTCGACAAACTGCTGACGGAGCTCCTCGATGGCTTCGTGAGAACGAACGCCGACTACACCTCAGACATCGAGCATCGGCTCAAGGAACTGGAGAGCCTCGAGCGGGCGCGACTTGAGCGCGAAGCCGAAAACACCGCGCGCATCAGGGTTGACGAAGAAACCCTGCGAAAACTCCTCAAACAGGCGACGCGCGAAGCGCAGCAGAAGCAACGCGACGCCGACGGGCAGGTGCTGGCCTCATGGACTGAGCGCGTTCGCGCCTGGAACGAGATTTCGGAAGTATTCGGCGATCTCGGTCAATTCCTCGGACGAGGTTGGGACTTGTCGATTGGCGTACTCAAGCACGCAGGCTGGTTGGATCTCCTGCGGCTCCGCAAGCTGGTCGACACGTTGCCCCAGCTTCGCGAGATCGTTCGCGCGCTGGGTCGTCTCCACGCAGTCAACGATGGCCATTCGGTGGCGGAGACGGTCCTCGTTCCGGTGCAGCGCCTCGAGGAGGAACGGCACGACGTCATCACGCCGCTCGTTCCAGCAGAAACCCGCGGCATCGAACGCAGCGGCGAGATCGCGCGCATGCTGCCGGTCGAAGCGTCGCTCCTCGGGCACCCCAAACTTCGGCTGTTGTGGCACGCACGTCGGGCCGAACGAGCGTTGCTCACCTACCGCGTCGAAGGCATCGAAGTGGAGCGTCGACAAGTCGAGCGCGAGTCGCTGGTGGAACAACAAGGAAAGAAACCGCGCCCCGAGAGAGGCCCGATCATCGCCGTCGTCGATACCTCGGGCTCAATGCACGGTGCTCCCGAGCACGTCGCCAAGGCGATTGTGTTGGAAGCACTGCGGTCTGCCCACGCGGAGCGACGCCGCTGCTTTCTGTATGCCTACAGCGGTCCAGGTCAGACGTTGGGTCTCGAACTCGACCTGTCGCCCAGCGGCATGGAGAAGCTCCTCACATTCCTTGGTTTTTCATTTCACGGCGGAAATGACGAACTCACGGTGGTTCGCAACGTCATGCACCGACTGAAAGAGAGCGCATGGCAGAAAGCCGACATCCTTTTCGTGAGCGACGGCGAGTGGCCAGCGCCCCCGGAGCTCGTCGAACTTGTGAAGGAAGCCAAGGACAAGGGAACCCGGTTCCACGGCGTGCAGATCGGCAATCAGGGAGAAGCCGGGTTGCACGCCATTTGCGATCCCGTGCACGTCTTCCGTGACTGGATGTCGATAGGTGCGTAACGAGCGTCGTCGAACGCTTGGAGCAACCCCATGGCGGCCTCTTTGGCACGTCAGGGCGACGGCACCAACCACGGCAGCGGGTCGACCGCCTTCCCGCCCTTGCGGATCTCAAAGTACAGGTAGCTGCCCTTGAGGCTGCCGGTGTCGCCCACCTGACCCAGCGTCGCGCCCTCCTGCAGCACGTCGCCCGGCGAGACGCGCGCGTTGGCGAGGTGGGCGTAGAGAGAATGGTAGTTGGTGCCGTGGTCGACGATGACCAGGTTGCCGTAGCCCTTGAGCCACCCGGAGTAGGCCACCGTCCCCTCGCCCACCACCCGCACCTCCGCGCCCAGCGGCGCGCGCAGGTCGAGCCCCTTCTGCACGGTGACGGTGTTGAAGCGGGGGTTCACCACCCGCCCGAAGCCGACCTCCACCACGCCGTTGACGGGGAAGGGCAGCTGGCCGCGGCGCGCGCGGAAGCCGGCGGCGTTGGCCGAGCCCTGCAGCTCGCTCACCATCTCCGTGAGCTCGGCCTCGGTCTGCTCCAGTTCGGCGATGACGCGGCTCATGCGGTTCTGCTCGGCGGTGATGGAGGCCAGGAGGTCTCTGAAGCGGGAGAGCCGCGCGGCGCTCACCGCCTGCTCGGTGCGCAGGGCGCGCAGGTAGCGCCGGTTGGCGGCCTCGAGGTGCTCCAGCCTGCGCGTGCGCCGGCGCTGCCACTCGGAGAGCTGCGCCAGCGACTCCAGCTCGCGCGCGTCGGCGGCCACCAGCGACTGCACGCCGCGCTGCCGCTTGAGGATGCTGGCGAAGTCGCCCACCGCCAGCAGGTTGCCGAGAGAGTCCTGGCGCTGGAGCCGGTAGAGCAGCACCAGCCGCGGCTTGAGGCGCTGCTGCTGGGTGCGCACCGCGTCCTGCGCCAGCGCGGCCTCTTCTTCGGCGGCGGAGAGCTGCCGGGCCACCTGCGCCACCGTGCGCTCCAACCGTCGCAGGCGCTCGCTGGAGTCGCGGGAGAGCCGCTCCAGCGTGTCGAGGAGCACCAGCAGGTCCTTCTTCTCGTCGCCGATGGCGTCGAAGGTGGCCTTCTCGGCGGCGAGGCGGCGGTCCAGCTCGCTCTTCTCCTGTTCGAGGTCGGAGGCCGAGAGCAGCAGCACCAGGCACAGCGCGGTCATACCCTCAGGAACCTCCGCACCGCGATGAAGCTGCCCAGCAGGCCGAGCGCCACGCCGAGGGCGAGTTGCTCGGCGGCGAGGCACGGCCAGTCGATGGTGAAGCGGCCGGAGAGGAGCACGAAGGCGAGCAGCTCGCCGCCCTGACGTTCGGCCCAGCGCAGGGCGCCGAAGACCACCGCCAGCGCGAGCCCGCCGGCCAGCAGCCCCTGCAGGGCGCCCTCGAGGAGGAAGGGCATGCGCACGAAGCGATCCGTCGCGCCCACCAGCTTCTGGATCTCGATCTCTTCGCGGCGCGCGAAGATGGCGAGCTGCAGCGTGGCGCTCACCACCACCACCGCGGTGAGGAACACCAGCAGGAAGGCCACCAGGCCCGCGAAGCGCAGCGCGCGCGCCAGCACCGTGAGGCGTCGGAGCGCCGCCTCGCCGTAGTCCACGCCGGTGACGAAGGGGAGGGCGCGGGCGCGCTGCGCGAGGTCCTCCAGCGAGGCCACGTCGCGCGCCGCGGGTGGGAGCCGAAGCTCCAGGCTCCAGGGCAGCGGGTTGTCTTCGAGATCCTCCAGGGCCCGGCCCTGCTCGCCCAGCGAGGCGGCGAGGCGGCCCAGCGCGGTGGCCGGAGAGATGCGCTGGAGCTCACCCGCGGTGCGGTTGACCAGCGCCTGCTCCAGCTCCACCACCTGCGCGTCGGGCGCGTCGGGCGCTAGGTACACGGTGAACTCCACCTCGCCGCCGATGGCCTGCAGCAGGGCGTCGAGCTGCCCCGAGGCCACCCGCGCCAGCCCGAAGCCGATGAGCGAGAGCGTCAGCGCGGCCACGGCGATGACGTGCACGAAGGGCGAGCGCACCATGCTGCCGATGGCGGTGCGGGCGAAGTAGGTGAAGCGGGCGGGCGTGCTCACGGGGCGTCTGGAGCGCGGTTTTGATCGCTTTGGCGCGTTTGCGCAACGAAGGGGTCATGACGCGTACGCTGCCGCTGGCCCTGCTGGTGTTGACCGGTTGTCTCCAGGAAATCGAGGGTGGTCCCGAGGTCTCGGACACCCGCTCGCTGGAGCCCTTCTCCGCGGTGCGCGCCGAGAGCGGCGTCACCGTGCGCTACCGGCCCGGCGCGGTGAACGAGGTCTCCATCGCCACGCAACAGAAGGTGCTGGAGAGCCTGGAGACGGTGGTGAAGAACGACGTGCTGGTGGTGCGGCTCAAGCCCGGGGTGAAGGTGACGTCCTTCGAGTGGACGGAGGTGCACGTCAGCGGCACCGACGCGGTGGAGTTCCAGGCGCGCAACGGCAGCACGGTGGAGGCCCGGGAGCTCGCGACGGGCGCGGTGAAGGTGTCGGTGGGCGAGGGCGGACGGGTGGCGTTGAGCGGCCAGGTGGACATGCTCGATCTCGAGGCCGGAGAGGGGTCGAAGGTGAGCGCGACCACCGGGGCCAGCATCGTGTCGGTGGACCTCACCGATGGCTCGTCGGCCGAGGTGGAGGCCACGGAGCGCGTGTCGGGCTCCCTGCGCGGCGGCTCGAAGCTGAAGGTCACCGGCGGCGCCGACTTCGGCGGGCTCTCGCTGCGCGACGGCTCGTCGGTCGAGTGACCGCTAGGAGTCGTTCACCATCAGCCGCGCGGCCTTCTCGCCGCGCGTGTCGGCCACCAGCGCCCCGCGCTCCAGGCGCAGGGTGCGCTTCTCGTAGCGACCGATGAGCGAGGCGTCGTGCGTCGCCACCACTACGGTGGTGCCCCGCGCGTTGACGTCGCACAACAGGTCCATGATCTCCACCGTCAGCGCCGGGTCGAGGTTCCCGGTGGGCTCGTCGGCCAGCAGCATGGCGGGATCGTTCACCAGCGCCCGCGCCAGCGACACGCGCTGCTGCTCGCCGCCCGAGAGCCTCAAGGGCGACACGTCGGCTTTGTGCTCCAGCCCCACCCGGCGCAGCATCTTCACCGAGCGGTCCCTCACCACGTCGCGGGGGACACCCAGCACGTCGAGGGTGAAGCCCACGTTCTCGGCCACGGTGCGCGTGGGCAGCAGCTTGAAGTCCTGGAACACCACGCCGATGTTGCGCCGGAGGTACGGAATCGACGACTCGCGCACCCGCGCGATGTTGCGGCCGCCGATGAGGATCTGCCCGCGCGTCGGCCGCTCGGCGAGGAACATCAGCTTGAGGAGCGTCGACTTGCCGGCGCCGGAGGGACCGGTGAGGAAGACGAACTCGGCCTTGTCGATGTCGAGGTTGATGTCGTTCAGCACCGGGGCATCGCCGGGGTAGGCCTTGCTGACGTGGAACATCTGAATCATGCGCGGCTCGTCACTCTACTCGGCGAAGGCCTCGGCGAGCCCGCGGAGGTCGTCGGTGTTGACGAAGTCGACGCCGGCCTCCCGCGCCGCCTGCCAGTACGCTTCGGTGTCGGGGTTGGCGTAGAGCCGGAGCTGGCGGCCCTTCGCGTGCGCGCCGTGGACCAGGTTCTCGAGCTGACGGCGCTGGGCCGGCGGGAGCTCGCCCAGGCCGCTCCAGGAGAGGAAGGCCGGGGTGTTGAGGGCGTAGGCCCGCCAGCGCCCGTCGGCCGGGGCGTCGTCTGGCCGGTAGTCGTTGCTGTCGCGCGCGTAGGGCCGCGGTGAGGCGCGCGCGACCATCGCCTTCTTCGCCGCGTCGTGTCCGGTGAGCAGCACCGTCACCGCGCGCTGCTGCAGCACGCCGTCGTCGTCGAAGGTGGTGAGGTAGTCGCGCGCGGCCAGCGCCCCGACGAGGAGGTCCTGCAGCGCGGGGCTCCCCTGCTTGAGGTCCAGCCACAGGGTGAAGGGGCGCCCGTCGCCGTGCACGCTGCCGCGCTGGGCCACCCGCTCGGCCAGCGGCTGGAGGTACAGCGCGTCGAGCGTGCCCTTGAAGGGCGCGCCGGTATGCGACACGCCGATGGCCTCGCCGTCGAGCCACACGTCGGCCTCGACGCTCTCGAAGCCCTGCTCCAGCGCGTCGAGCAGCGGGCGCGGGTGCTCGTAGTCGTTGTGGGCGTGCTTGAAGATGAACTCCGGCCGCGGCTGCGGGGCGACGTCGTCGAGCACCGGGGGACACCCGGCGAGACACAGCGCCAACCCCGGCAGCAGGGCGCGCATCAGAACTGCAGCTCGCCGCCGGCGCGCACCGCGGTGACGGCCGCGAGGTTGACGATGTCCTGGGTCGAGGCGTTGTTCTGCAGCACGTTCACCGGCCCGTTCATCCCCAGCAGCACCGGGCCGATGACCTCCGCGCCGCCGAAGCGCCACAGCAGCTTGTAGGCGGTGTTGGCGGCGTCGAGCGAAGGGAAGATGAGCACGTTGGCGTCGTCGGTCAGTCGGCAGAAGGGGAAGCGCGTCTCACGCTCCTCGGCCACCAGCGCGGTGTCGACCTGCATCTCGCCGTCCATCTCCAGGTCGGGTCGGCGCTGGCGCGCCAGCTCCATGGCGGCGCGCATGCGGCCGGGAGAGGGCCCGCCCGCGGCGGAGCCGAAGTTGGAGTACGAGAGGAAGGCCAGCCGCGGCGTGACGTCGAAGCTCCTGGCCAGGTCGGCGGTGGCGATGGCGATGTCGGCGAGGTACTCCGGCGAGGGCACCGGGTTCATGGTGCAGTCGGCGCAGAACTTGAAGTCGTCGCGTTGCACCACGATGTACACGCCGCCGGCGCGGCGTCCCTCGCGGGTGCCGATGACCTCCAGCAGCGGCCGCACCGCCTCGGGGTAGCTCTGGGTGAGGCCGGTGACGAAGCCGTCGGCGAGGCCGGTGCGCACCATCATCGAGCCGAAGTAGTTGCGCCGCTCCATGGCCAGCTTCGCGCGCGTCAGCGAGACGCCGTGGCGTTGGCCGAGCGTGAAGTAGGCCTGCGCGAACGCCTCGGCCTGCTCGTGACGTCGGGGGTCGACGATGCGCACGCCGGCCAGCTCGTCTTCGAGCCGCGTCTCGATGATGGTCCGGCGCACCAGCGCCTCGTCGCCCAGCAGGATGGGCTCACACACGCCCTCCTCGAGGAGGATGCGCGCGGCTTGCAGCGTGCGCACGTCTTCACCGTCGTTGAGCGCGATGCGCCTGGGCTTCGCGCGCGCGCGGGCGAACACCGTGGACATCACCTGGTAGCGGCGGCTCTGGAGGCTCTGCAGCCGTTGCCGGTAGACGCCGAGGTCGAGGGGTTGCCGCGCCACGCCCGAGTCGATGGCGGCCCTGGCCACCGCTGGCGCCACCCACAGCAGCACGCGCGGGTCGAAGGGCTTGGGGATGATGTAGTCGGGGCCGAAGGAGAAGCGCTCGCCGCCGTAGGCGTGGCTCACCGCGTCGGGCACGTCTTCCTGCGCCAGCGCGGCCAGCGCGCGGGCCGCCGCCAGCTTCATGTCTTCGTTGATGCGCCGCGCGCGCACGTCGAGGGCCCCGCGGAAGATGAAGGGGAAGCCCAGCACGTTGTTCACCTGGTTGGGGAAGTCGCTGCGGCCGGTGGCCACGATGGCGTCGGGCCGCGCCCGCTTCGCCTCGTGGTAGTCGATCTCCGGGTCGGGGTTGGCCAGCGCGAAGACGATGGGCTTCGCGGCCATGCCCTTGAGCATCTCGGCGGTGACGAGGCCCTTCACCGAGGCGCCGAGGAAGATGTCCGCGCCCTGCAGCGCGTCGCTCAGGGTCCGCGCAGACGTCTCGCGCACGAAGGGCTGCTTCCACTCGTTGATGCCATCGGTGCGGCCGGTGTGCAGCACACCCTTGGTGTCGACCATCATCACGTTCTCGAGCTTCACCCCGAGGCTGACCCAGAAGTTGGTGCAGGCGATGGCCGAGGCGCCGGCGCCCGACACCACCACCCGCACGTCGCCCAGCTGCTTGCCCGCAAGCTCCACCGCGTTGAGCAGGGCGGCGCCGGAGATGATGGCGGTGCCGTGCTGGTCGTCGTGGAAGACGGGGATGTTCATCGACGCCTGGAGCCGGCGCTCGATGACGAAGCACTCGGGCGCCTTGATGTCTTCGAGGTTGATGCCGCCGAAGGTGGGCTCGAGGGCCTTCACCACCGCGCAGAAGGCGTCGATCTCGGTGGCGTCGACGTTGATGTCGAACACGTCGATGTCGGCGAACTTCTTGAAGAGCACGCCCTTGCCTTCCATCACCGGTTTGCCGGCGTAGGGGCCGATGTTGCCGAGGCCCAGCACCGCGGTGCCGTTCGACACCACGCCCACCAGGTTGCCGCGGGCGGTGTACGCGTAGGAGAGGTCGGGGTCCTTCGCGATCTCCAGGCAGGGCTCGGCGACGCCGGGAGAATAGGCGAGCGCGAGGTCTCTCGCGGTGGCGGTGGGCTTGGTGGGGATGACCTCGATTTTTCCGGGGCGGCCCTGCGCGTGGTACTCGAGGGCGTCATCGCGACGGAGCTTCTTCGACATCGGAGTGAAGCTGGTTGCCATGCGGTGCCCTTACTCGCGCCGCTCCGCTGAGTCGCGGGCCTTGCGTGCCGCGCTGCGCCGTGGGTCACGCACGCCCCGTGCGGATGGCGAGCAGTTCATTCATCGAATCAAGAACGCAGGACGCGAAATCAAAGAGGTCAGATGCCTCCCGGCAGCAGGGTGGTGCCGAGCGCCACCAGGCGCCCCTGATGGAACGCGCGCGGCCCGAAGGTGGGCGGCGGAAAGCCCGCGGGAAAGGGCCAGTCGGGCTGGGTGGGTGTCCGCGCCGGGAGCCCCGCGCCGGCGCGCAGCGCGCCCAGCTCCGCGTCGCTCAGCGCCAGCCACGGCAGCCAGGGCAGCACCGCGCGCCCCGTCTGCGGCGGCGTCTCCACCGTCCATGGGCCGAGGTGGGTGCGGTGGAGCGCGGTGAGGTGTGCGCCGCAGCCCAGGCGCCGGCCGAGGTCCACCGCGAGGCTGCGCACGTAGAAGCCGCCGCGCACCAGCAGCTCCACGCGCAGCGCCTCGCCGGGCACGCGCCGCGCCGCGTGGCAGTACACCCGCTGCGCCGGGAGCTCGAAGTGTTCGCCCCGGTGGGCCCGCACGTACGCCCGCTCGCCGTCGACGCGCTTGTTGCTGGTGGTGGGGGGCGTCTGCTGTGTCCACCCCACGAAGTGGGTCAACGCCTCGTCGATGCGCGCGTCGGTGACGTCCTCCGTCGTGCTGCGCGTCGACACCCGCCCGTCGCCGTCGCCGGTGTCGGTCTCCACGCCCAGCTGCAGCGTGGCCACGTAGCGCTTGGGCGCCTCGTGCAGGGCCTCGAACAGCCGGTTGGCCGCGCCCACCAGCAGCACCACCAGCCCGTGGGCGAAGGGGTCGAGCACGCCGCCGTGGGACACCTTCAGCGGCCAGGGTCCGGCGTGGGCGCGACGGAAGCCATCGACGAGGGCGGCGCTGGTCACGCCCGGCGGCTTGTCGACGAAGTGGAGCGCCGAGGGCGGCCGCTTCACGCCCGCAGGCCGTCGAGGATCAACGTCGTCAGCGCCGCCGGCACCTCGAGCGGGTTCCCGATGTCTTCGTCGTGCAGCACCGCCAGCAGGAGCCGCTCGGCGGCGCCCACCACCGTCAAGGCGCTCACCGCGGGAGGAATCGGCTTCAGGATGCCGTGGCGCTGCGCCACGTGCGTCATGGCCACCGCGTAGCGGGAAATCTCCCTGGCGATGTCGATGATGGGCCGCCGGGCGCCTTCGGCGGGCGCGCGCGACTCCTGGAGATAGAGGCGCACGGGCCCCGGGTACTCCATCAACAGGGTGGCCAGGGTGTCGCCCACCACGGTGTACGCGGCGAACATCGCCTCGCGGGTGGAGGCGGTCTCCAGCGCCGCGCTCGACTGCTCGAAGGCCTCGGTCATCTTGCGGCGCGTGGGCTCCAGCAGGTCGGCCACCAGCGTCGTCTGGTCGGCGTAGTAGCGGTAGAAGCTGCCCTTGGCCATGCGCGCCGACTTCATGATGTCGTCGACGGACACGGCCTCGATGCCCCGCGCGAGGAAGAGCGAGAGCGCCGCGTCGCGAATGGCCTGCGCCTTCTTCTGGCGATTCAGGTCGCGGACGCCGCCCTTGGGGCCGGGGCGCACCAGCGCCTTCGTCGAGCTACGGGTTGCCATCATCGGCTCCATTGTTACGTCTTCGCGCGCACGGCTTCTACGAAATGTCACCTCACGAGACAGGCGGTCCGTCGTCACCGTGACATGACCCGTCCGCCTGTGGCAGACCGCTCGCCCATGTCTCGCCTTCACCTCCTCGCGTTCTCCTTGGCTCTGTTCTGTCACGCCTGCGCGTGCCGACCCGACAAGCTGGATGACGTGAGACCGCCGGACCCGGAGGTCTGCAACGGGCTCGACGACGACCTCGACGGCTACACCGACGAGGGCCTGGGCGACGTGGTGTGCGGAGAGGGCGCCTGCGCGCAGACCGTCTATGCATGCACCGACGGCAAGCCCACGGTGTGCACCGTGCCCCCGCCGGTGCCAGAGGTGTGCAACGGCCTCGACGACGACTGCGACGGGGAAGTCGACGAGGACGCGAGCGAGGAGGTCTGCGACGGCCTCGACAACGACTGCGACGGAGACATCGACGAGGGGCTGATGCCGCTGGCCTGTGGCATCGGCCAGTGCGCCAACGTCTCGCCGTCCTGCGTGGACGGCGCCCCGGTGGCCTGCGAGCCGCTGCCGCCCACCGCCGAGCTCTGCAACGGGCTCGACGACGACTGCGATGGCACCGTCGACGAAGATCTGCTCACCAACACCTCGGGAGACCTCCGCATCACCAACGATCCCGCCGCCAGCGACCAGGTGTACATCGGCAAGAGCAACAACGGCTTCGGGCTGGTGTGGGCCGACGAGCGCGCGACGCCAGACGCCGGGCAGATCTACTTCGCCGCGCTCACCCCCAGCGGCACCCGGCCTCCGGTGGGGAACCCGGGCGACGTGCGCGTCTCCCACACCAACGGCGACGCGCAGCACCCGACCATCACCTGGGACGGCACCGCCTGGGGCCTCGTCTTCTCCAACAACGTGGGCGCGAAGGCCGACCTCCATTTCCAGCGGGTGCGGCCCAACGGGACGCTGGACGGCGCGGCCAGGCAGCTCACCGACACCGCGCGCTACAGCGACTGGCCCGACATGGTGTGGACCGGCGAGTACTTCGCGCTCGTGTACCAGGACGACCGCAACGGCAGCTTCAACGAAGACCTCTACTTCCAGCGGTTGACCTCGGCCGGCGTCACGCTGGGCGAGATGCGCCTGACCACCGACCCGGGCCGCCAGCGCTACCCGATCCTCAAGTGGAGCGGCGAGGCCTTCGGGTTGGCCTGGACGCACTCCAGCTCCGGCAACGACGCCATCTACTTCCAGCGGCTCAACGCCGATGGCACCGCGCGCGGCGAGCCAGTGTGCGTCACCTGCGGCGTGCCGGGCGCGAACGGCGCGTGGGCCGACCTGGCCTGGAACGACCTCCACCGCGAGTGGGCCCTGGTGTGGCACGACCAGCGCGACGGCAACCGCGAGGTCTACTTCGCGCGCTTCGACGAAGACGGCACCCGGCTGGGGGCCGACGTGCGCATCACCGAGGCCGCGGGCGACTCCATCTACCCGTCCATCGACTGGAACGGCTTCCAGTACGGCCTCTCGTGGCACGACTCCCGCGGCGTGGGGTCCAAGAAGGCCATCTACTTCGCGCAGGTCTCTGCCCAGGGCATGAAGAACGGGCAGGAGCTCCAGCTCTCCAGCGGGGCGGAGGACTCGGAGTTCACCACCGCGCTGTGGAACGGCTCCACCTTCGCGTTCTGCTGGCGCGACAAGCGAGACGGCGCG
>CALNBU010000665.1 GCA_937875615.1 uncultured Archangium sp. | reverse complement strand
CGGAGCTCACCGGGGTGGCGCAGGTCGAGTCGAGCAGCGTGTCGAGGTAGTGGTCATCGATGCCTCCGTTGTCCGACGAGAGGTCGAGGAAGAGCCCGTCGGGCCCGGCGAGCGAGAGGTCGAGGTCTTCGTCCCAGGCGTGGGTGATGTCGAAGGCCACCGCGACGCGGGCGATGGTGCCCGTCAGCGCGCTGACCTCGAGGCTCGACACCACGCCGGCGCTGTTGTTGTCGGGGATGGCCACGTTGAGCGGGCCAGACCAGTAGACGTGCAGCGTCTGGCCGGCGGCGCAGGCGGGGAAGTACGGGAGGCAGCCGGCGGCGCAGGTGAGGTCCTCGCAGTCGGTCAGGCCGTTGGTGTTGTTGTCGACGGCGTCGTTGCAGACCAGCTCCGGCGGTCGGCAGACGCTGGGGGTGCCCACGCAGCTGAAGCCGGGCTCCACGTCGCAGGTGGAAGAGCACCCGTCGCCGCCGGTGGTGTTCCCGTCGTCACATCGCTCGAAGGGCGCCACCGTCAGCCCGTCGCCGCAGGAGAGTGGCTCGAAGCGCACCGTCAGCTCGTAGTCGCCCCAGTCGCCGACGCCGACGCCGTCGACCACCAGGCGCACCGTCTGGTCCGCGCCCGAGGTGTTCCGGTACACCAGCGTCTCCGGCAGGCCGGCGGCCGCGGCGTTGACGCCGGTGAGACAGGTGGTGCCGGTGGCCGCGCACGCGCCGGTGTCGGGCAGCAGGTAGAGGGCGGGGTTCCACGCGCCGTCCGGCGTCGCCGTCACCGTCAGCACCTCGTCGGCCTGCAGCGTGAGTTGGTAGGTGCGGTCGGGCCCGCTGTTCTGCGCGCCGCCGCAGTTGGCGGCGGTGGCGCTGGCGGTGCCGATGTCGGCGAGGAACCAGGTGGTGCTGTGCGGCGCGCCCGGTGACTGGTTGAGGATTTCAGGCGCCGCGCAGGTCTCTCCGGTGACGTTCTCCGCGCGCGCGGCGATGCTGAAGAAGCCGGCGGTGGCGTTGGCCGGAGAGCCGGCGATGACCTGGAAGGTCGCGCTGGCGGCGCCCGCGCTGTTGTCGAGCGTGGTCACCTCCCGTCCGCTGGCGCCGCTGCCGGCCTGGGCGTTGGCGGTCGACAGGCAGGCGGTGGCGGCGCAGTCGGTGGTGACGCGCAGGTTGACGTTGACGTTGGCCGGGGTGGCGAAGACGTTGGCCCGCTGTCCGGCGGGCACCTCCACCGAGTAGTGGAGCGCGTTGCCGGTGGGCAGCCCGCACACCGGGGTGGGCGCGGCGCCGCTGGTGAGCGACTGCGAGGTCAGCGGGTCATCGCCCAGCGCCAGCGGGAGCGCGCCGCCACAGGTGGCGTTGGCGGGGATGGCGGTCAGGGAGGCCTCCAGCGCGTAGGTGCCGTTGGCGGTGCTGGAGGAGGTGTCGACGATGACCAGCAGGGTCTGGGCGATGGTGCCGGTGTTGTCCCAGAAGGCGACGTCGGCCAGGCCGTTGGCGGCGCCGCTGTTGGAGTTGGCCACGCAGGTGCGCGCCGCGCAGTTGGTCTCGCCGAGCGCCAGCGAGAGGCTGGTGTTCATGGTGGCGTCGGGCGTCACCTGCACCCGCGCGCGGGTCTGCGCCGGAACCTCCAGCGTGTACACGCGGTCGGGGCCCGAGCTGAGGGAGCAGTTGGTGCCGCCGCTGCCGTAGTGGTTGACGAAGTTGGCGACGCTCTCGCCGGTGAGGGGCGTCGTCAGCGGCAGCGCCGTCTCGCAGGTGTCGCCTGCGGGCGTGGGGAAGACGTCGGCGGTGATGTCGAAGGTGCCGGTGGCGTAGGACGCGGTGGTGTCGACGCGCACGTAGAGCGAGACGTCGCTCGGCGTGCCGTTGTCCCAGAGGAGGAAGTCGGGCGAGCCCGGGCCGCCGGTGTTGTTGTTGGCGACGCAGGTGAGGGCCGCGCAGGCGGCCTCGCTGGTCGACAGCGAGAGCGTGGTGTCCATGGTCGCGCCCGGCGCCACGGTGATGGCGGCGCGGTGACCTGCGGGCACCTCCACGCGGTACACGCGGTCGGGGCCAGAGTTGGTGGCGGCGCAGTTGGTGCCCGAGCCGCTGTAGTCGCCCAGGTAACCCACGAAGCCCTGGTTGGTCAGCGTGCCGCTCAGCGCCTCGGCCGCGGCGCAGGTCTCTCCCGGAGGCTCCGGGGCGAAGCGCACCTGCAGCAGGTAGTCAGGGATGACGGTGGCGTCGCCGAAGCGCACCACGTGCGCGTAGACCGTCGCGCCAGGGGCCACCAACGCGGCCAGCGCCGAGCAGCGGTCGCTGGCGCCGTTGCGGTCATCGTTGGAGGCCAGCAGCGTGGCGTCGGCGGCCCGCAGGTTGAGGCCGGTGTCGATGCTGTTGCTGCAGGGCACGCCCACGCCGTAGCCGGTGGCGCCATTCCACACGTCGAGCCACACCCGCAGCGGCTGCGCGGTGTCGTTGCGGAGCGCGAAGGCATCTTCGTCACCCGCCGGGTCGATGGACGCAGCCCAGAGGTATTCGCCCTGGCTGGCCAGCGAGAGGCCCTGGTTCTCGGCGTTCTGCGCCGCGACGCCCAGCGCGTCGAAGTCATTCCCGGCGGTGCCGGAGCCACCGGGCTGGGTCATGCCGTCGTC
>CALNBU010000664.1 GCA_937875615.1 uncultured Archangium sp. | reverse complement strand
GCCGCGGTCAGCACGCGCTTCATGGGTTCCTCAGGATCTCCACCATCTCCCGCACCGCGCGATCGAAGCCCACCAGCACCGCCCGCGCCACGATGGCGTGGCCGATGTTCAGCTCATCGATCTCCGGCAGCCGGGCGATGGGGCGAACGTTCTCGTAGTGCAGGCCATGCCCGGCGGCGCAGCCCAAGCCCAGCTTCGAGGCGGCCTTCGCCGCGTCGACGATGCGGTTGAACTCCCGCTGGCGGTCCTTGCTGGTCCGCGCCTCACAGTACCGGCCGGTGTGGAGCTCCACGCGATCGGCGCTGACCTTGTGCGCCGCCTTCACCTGGTCCAGGTCCGGGTCGATGAACAGCGAGACGATGATGTCTCCGTCCTTCAGGTTCTTCACGATGCGCCCCACCGCGTCCTTCTGGGCGTTCACGTCGAGGCCGCCCTCGGTCGTCACCTCTTCGCGGCGCTCGGGCACCAGGGTCACGGTGTCGGGCTTGTGCTCGTAGGCCATCTTCACCATCTCCGGGGTGGCGGCCATCTCGAGGTTCAGCACCGTCTGCACGGTCGCGCGCAGCACCCGGAGATCCCGCTCCTGCACGTGGCGACGATCTTCGCGGAGGTGGATGGTGATCTGGTTCGCGCCGGCCAGCTCCGCCAGCGCGGCGGCGGCGACCGGATCAGGGTAGGCGGCGCGCCGGGCCTGGCGCAGCGTAGCGACGTGATCGACATTGACTCCAAGGCGCTGGGGCATGGCGCGGCTTGTACACCCGAAGCCCCGCCTCGTCGCATTCGGAGCCGCTCACGCGCCGAAGAGCAACGCCGCCAACTGGCGCGGCGCCTCCTCCGGCACCGCGTGGCCCACATCGTCCAGCACCGTCAGCGAGGCGCCGATGGCCGTCGCCAACCGCTCGCCCTCCACCGTCGAGACCAGCGGGTCCACCTCCCCGCAGATGACCGCCCTGGGCCCCGGTGACGAGGCGAGCGCGGCTGCGGGAATCTTCCAGTCGGCGATGGCCCGCACGGCCTCCAGCATGCCCTCGCTGAAGCCCGGCGTGCGCAGCACCTCCTCGTACGCATCGAGCAGGTCCGGCCCCGGCGTCGCGCTGCCCCAGATGACGCGCAGGTAGGCGCGCACCAGTCCGCGAGCGGGCGTCAGTCGACCGAAGGCCCCGAAGGCGGCGTCGGCCCACGGCGTCGTCAGCAGCGCCCGGAGTGGCCGGGGCAACCCGAAGGCCGGCGCCGCCGCCACCGTCAGCGCGGTGACGCGCTCGGGCGCCCGCGCGGCCAGCTCCATGGCCACCAACCCACCGAAGGAGTGCCCGAACACCGAGCAGCGCTGCACCTCGCGCGCCGTCAGCGCCTCCAGCAGCGCGGTGGCGATGGCCACCGGCGTCGACGCGGCCCAGCGACCGGACCTGGCGGTGCGCGGCAGGTCCACCGCGAGGAGGCGCCGGGCACCGCGCAGCGCGAACAACGGGTCGAAGGCCCGGCTCTGCGAGCCCAGGCCGTGGAGCAGCACCAGCGGCTCCCCTTCACCTTCGTCGCGCAGATGCAGGGCGTTCACGACAGCGCGCGCTGCAGGCTGTCGCCGATCTCCTCGGCCCAGGCTTTGATCTTCTTCGCGTCGACGCCCTCCACCAGCACCCGGACCTTGGGCTCGGTCCCGGAGTAGCGGACCAGCACCCGCCCGTCCTTGCCCAGCTTCTTCTCCACCCCGGCGATGGTCTTGAGCACCGCAGGCAACCGGGAGAGCTCCCTCTTCTCCTTCACCACCACGTTGAGGAGCGTCTGCGGCACCGGCTCGAAAATGCGCGTCAGCTCGCTCATGGGCTTCCCGGTGCGGCCCATCACCGCCAGCACCTGCAGCGCGGCCAGGGTGCCGTCGCCGGTGGTGGCGTGGTCGAGGAACACCAGGTGCCCCGACTGCTCGCCACCCAACGAGTAGCCGTGCTTTCGCATCTCGGTCACCACGTGGCGATCGCCGACCTGGGTGCGCACCACCTTCACGCCCCACTGCCCCACCGCGCGCTCGAGGCCGATGTTCGACATCACCGTCGCCACCAGCGTCTTCTTCTTCAGCGCGCGCCGCGCCACCAGCTCACCCGCGCAGATGGCCATCAGCGCGTCGCCGTCGACCACCTGCCCCTTCTCGTCGACCACGATGAGGCGATCCGCGTCGCCGTCGAGGGCGATGCCGAGGTGGGCCTTGTGCTTCAGCACCGCCTTCGCCAGCGCCTGAGGGTGCAGCGCGCCGCAGCCGTCGTTGATGTTCCGGCCGTTGGGCTCGACGCCCAGCTCGATCACCCGCGCGCCCAGCTCGCGCAGCGCGGTAGGCGCCACCTTGTAGGCAGCGCCGTTGGCGCAGTCGATGACCAGGGTCAGCCCCTCGAGCGTCAGCTCCCGTGGGAAGGAGCTCTTCACCATGGCGATGTACCGCCCCTGCGCGTCGTCGAGGCGCACCGCGCGTCCGACGGCCGTCGCGGTGGGGCGCAGCGTGTCGATGGTCTTCTCGAAGATCAGCTCCTCGATCTTCGCCTCGGTCTCGTCGGGCAGCTTGAAGCCGTCGCGCCAGAAGAACTTGATGCCGTTGTCCTGGTACGG
>CALNBU010000663.1 GCA_937875615.1 uncultured Archangium sp. | reverse complement strand
GGAGAGCGAAGCCCCGCCGGCGGACACACTGAAGGAAGAGGAGCTGGCCACCCTGCCGACGCCGAAGAAGGAGGCGCGGCCCACGGTGGTGCTGGAGGCGCCCGCCGACATCTGGCCCTCGCTCGGTGGTGGCGACATCATCCGCGGCGTGCCGCCGAAGCGTGAGGCGTCGGCCGCCGGCGCGCCCGATGAAGACTGGGCGTCGCTGCCGGTGCGGACCGAGGTGTCCGCGGCCCGCCTCTCCAACGAGGACGAGCCTCCGGTGGGCGACAAGCCGGCGCCGCAGACCTCCAACGGTCCGCCCAGAGCGCTGGTGCTCAACCTCGAGGCGCAGTTCCTCCAGCGCGCCAACGCCTCGCTGGAGAAGGGCGACTGCGAGCGGTACCTCCCCGGGCTCGAGGACATCGCGCAGGAGGGCAGCGTGCTGTCCGAGCAATCGCGGGTGCTGCGCGCCCGGTGCTTCGACACCCAGCTCCGTCCACGCCAGGCCATGAGCGAGTACCGGACATACCTGAGCGAGTACCCGAAGGGCCTGTACGTGGCCGAGGCGCGGCGCGCGGTGGGTGAGTAGTTCTCGCGCGGGAGTCCCGGTGCCGTAGAAGTCGCGCATGGCGGAGCCCTTCAAGAATCTCCTCGGCGCGGCGCAGGTGGCGTGGTTGGCGGAGCGGCTGTCCGGTGCCTGGCCCGGGTTCCCGGCCGACGACTTCTCGGCGCGAGCGCTCCGCGGGTTGACGGAGCTGGAGCTGAAGGCGCGCGCGCGTCACATCGCGGACGCGCTGGAGGCCACCCTGCCGACGTCGCCGAAGCGGGCCTTCGCGGTGCTGGTGGCGGCGATGGAGTCGCCGCTGGAGGTGACGGAGGGTTACGGGGGCAGCGTCTTCCGCTACCTGCCGATGAGCGAGTTCCTCGAGCGGCGCGGGCCGGAGGACGTGGAGGCGGCTTTGGCGGCCAACTACGAGCTGACGCAGCGCTTCTCGAGCGAGTTCTGCATTCGTCCGTTGTTGTTGGCGCAGCCCGAGCGGGTGCTGGCGGTGCTCGCCGGCTGGGCCCGGGACGACAACCAGCATGTGCGGCGCCTGGTCTCGGAGGGCACCCGCACCCGGTTGCCCTGGGGTCGTCAGCTCCCGCCCTTCATCAGCGAGCCGGCGCCGGTGTTGCCGCTGCTGGAGATGCTCAAGGACGACGCCAGCGAGTACGTGCGCCGTTCGGTCGCCAACAACCTCAATGATCTCTCGAAGGACCACCCCGCGCTGGTGAAGTCGGTGGCGAAGCGCTGGCTGCGCGGCGCGACCCCTGAGCGGCGGCGGGTGGTGGAGCACGCGTTGCGCACGCTGCTCAAGCGCGGCGACGCCGAGGCGCTGGCGCTCATCGGCGCCGAGGCGGGCCAGCTGTCGGCGGAGGGCACGGTGACGCCGCGCCGGGCGCGGTTGGGCGAGCGGGTGGTCTTCTCGGCGCGCGTCCTCAACGAGGGCTCCGCGCCGACGCACGTGGTGGTCGAGGCCAGGGTCCACTTCGTCTCGCGCACCGGCACCTCGGTGAAGCCCTTCAGGTTGGGCCGGGTGGACCTCGCGCCAGGGGAGTCGGCGGAGCTGCGCCGCGCGCTGGAGTTGGTGCATCGCTCCACGCGACGGCTCTTCGCAGGTCGCCACGTGGTGGAGCTCCAGGTCAACGGCGTGCGCAGCGCCCTGGGGTCCTTCGACCTCTCGGTGTGAAGCTCACAGGTGCTCCCGCACGCGGCTCAACGCGTCGCGCACCTCGCCCGCGAGCGCCAGCAGGGGTGGCTCGCCCCGCGCGGCCATTGTCTGCAGTGGGTCGACCAGCCGCACCAGCACGCCGTCGCCGTCTTCCTGCAGGGTGACGTTGCAGGGGAGCATCAGCGCCACCGCGGGGTCCAGGCCGAGCGCCCGATGCGCGAAGGTGGGGTTGCAGGCGCCGAGAATGAGGTGCGCTGGCACCTCCACGCCCAGCTTCTGTTTCAACGTGGCCTGCAGGTCGATGCGCGTCAGCACGCCGAAGCCCTCGGTCTTCAGGGCGGCCTGCACGCGGAGCTCGGCGTCGGCGAGAGACAGCTCCAGTCGTTTCGTCATTCCGGTGGTCATGCTGGTGAGAGCCGGCCTCCGCGATTTGAGGTTCGTCGCGAATCGTTTCTGCCGGCCCCGGCTCTCACCCGGCATGTGTTACCCAACGACGTGTCCGAAGTGTCAGAAGGCGACCTGGGGAGGCTGTGGACAGCACATCGAGGCGGCGCTCAAGGGCGTGCCGGCAGCGCAGCGCTGCACCTGCAACCAGCAGCAGTCGAAGCCGCAGCCCGCGCCTCAGGCGCCCCGCACCAGCTGGTGGCCCTTCGGTCGATGAGCGCGGCGTGCACCTGCGGTGCCGGGGCGCTAGACAGAGCCGGTGTCTACTCCCCTGTCAGACCACGAGTTGGTGGCCGCGGCGCAGGCCGGCGACCGAGGTGCCATCGAGGTGTTGTTGGCCCGCTATGAGCCGCAGATCTATCGCTTCGGCCTGCGCATGTGCGGCGATGAAGAGGCCGCGCGGGAGGTGCTGCAGGAGACGCTGCTCGCCGCCTTCCGCAACCTGCAGGGCTTCCGCGGCGACGCGCGGCTCTCGACCTGGTTGTTCCAGATCGCCCGCTCATTCTGCTTCCGGCAGCGGCGGCGGCGCGACGGTGAGCCCGCCCGCTTCGAGCCCGGCGATGACGCCGAGGTGCTCCAGCTCGCCGGCGCGGAGCCAGCTGGTGACGAGGTGGCGCACGCGCGGCGGGTGGGCGAGGTGATTCAGGTGGCCATCGCCTCGCTCTCGCCGGAGCACCGCGAGGCGCTGGTGTTGCGCGACGTCGAGGGCCTGGACACCACCGAGGCGGCGCAGGT
>CALNBU010000662.1 GCA_937875615.1 uncultured Archangium sp. | reverse complement strand
ATGACCAAGGCGGGGAGCTGGTTGGCCTCGGAATCCTATCGCCCGGTGAAGAAGCAGGACAAAGAGAATGTCGAGACCTCCACCTCCTCGACGCGAGCGGCACCTGCGTCAAGAGCGGCGACTCCGTGGTGGTGACGCGGTTGATGCCCGGCACGTACACCTTCGTGGTCGACCAGGATGCCACTGCGAGCCTCGCGACCCGGGGCGAATACATTCTGGTCGTCGTACCGTGTGACGACGACGACCGGCTCTGCAGCGATCTCGCCGCGCTCCCCTGACGGCTCCCGACGCCGCAGACGACGTCAGGGCGTCGACGCGGGCGCCTCGGCGCGGAGTCGCTTCTCCAGCCAGAAGGCCCCGAACGGCACCAGCGAGGCCAGGAAGGCGCGCGCCACCTGCCGGAACTTCCACCCCGCCTCGGTGGCCGCCATGGCCAGCGTGAGGATGAACAAGACGAAGAGCCCGCCGTGCACCCGCCCCAGCAGGCGCACCGCCTCGGGCTGACCGAAGGCGTACTTGAGCGGCATGGCGATGAAGAGGAGCGCGAGCCAGGAGACGCCCTCGGCGAGGCTGATGAAACGGAAGAGCTTCATGGAGCCCGCGAAGAAAGCACGGCCCCGGTGAATGACCAGCCCAACCCGTCAGTGCCCCGACGGCTCGTGCCGCGCCAACTCCAGGTCGAGCTCCAGCTCCCGGGCGCGCGCCAGCTCGTGCGCCACGTCTCCCGCGTCGCGGAGGCGCAGCAGCTCTTCCCGCGCCGCCACCAACCGGGCCCGACCCGGCGGCAGCGCGGCCACGTGCGCCGACAGCTGCGCCTCGAGCAGCTCTCGCCGGCGCTGCGCATCGTCGGGCAGGTCGAAGCGCAGCCGCCGCACCAGCCACGGGAGACTCAACCCCTGCGCCACCAACGTCACCAGAATCACCACGAAGGTGATGAAGACCAGCAGGGAGCGCAGCGGGAAGGGGGCCCCGCTGTCCAGCGTCACCGGGATGGCCAGCGCCGCCGCCAGGGACACCACGCCGCGCATGCCCGCCCACCCCACCAGCGTCACCGTCTTCCAGTCGGGGAAGCGTCGCGGCTTCGGCTTCCACGGCATGAACGACGGGAGGTACGCGGCAGGGAAGGTCCACACCACGCGCACCACGATGACCGCCGCGCTGATGCCCAGCCCCAGCCCGCTGGCCTGCAGCAGCGACAGCCCGCCCAGGTCGGCCGTCACCGCGGGCAACTGCAGCCCGATGAGAATGAAGACCAACCCATTCAACACGAACGTCACCGTGGCCCAGGTGCCGGCGGCGAAGACACGCGCCCGCGCCCCCAGGAAGTGCCGCGAGCGCGCCGAGAGGTACAGCCCGCCGGCCACCACCGCCAGCACGCCCGAGGCCTCCACGCGCTCGGCGGCGACGTACATCAGGTACGGCGTCAGCAACGTCAGCGCGGTGTCCACCTCGGGCGCGGCGCGCAGGAACCGGTGCAGCACCACCAGCAGGTGCGCGATGACCAGCCCGGTGGCCACGCCGGCGACGGAGACCCACAACAGCTGCAGCGCCGCCTGCTCCAGCACGAAGGCGCCGGTGGCGATGGCCGCCAGGGCGAAGCGCACCACGATGAGGCTGGTGGCGTCGTTGACCAGGCTCTCACCTTCCAGCACCGCCACGCTGATTCGGGGAATGCGCAGGCCGTGCAGCACCGAGGTGGCGGCGACCGCGTCGGGCGGCGCGACGATGCCCCCCAGCAGGAAGCCCAGCGCCCACGAGCAGCCGGGAATCACCGCGTGCGCCACCAGCGCCACCGCGCCCGCGGTGAAGAAAATCAGGCCGCCCGCCTGCAGGGAGATGGCGCCGCGCAGCCGCTTGAACTCCCGCCACGAGGTGAACCACGCGGCCTCGTAGAGCAGCGGCGGGAGAAAGATGAGGAAGATGAGCTCAGGCTCCAGGGCGACGTGGGAGAGCTCCGGCAGGAAGCTGCTGGCGAGCCCCACCAGCACCAGGAGGATGGGGAACGAGACCCGCAGCCGCGCGCTGACCGAGTGCACGAGGATGACGACGAACAACAGGATGAGGACGACGAGCAGCTCGTGGTGCATGACAGGTCACATCAGGATGTCGTGCGTGGGCTCGACGGGCGCCGGCAGCCTGGGCTCATTCAGCAGGTCGAGCAGGTCGATTTCAATCGACCTGCTCATGGCGGTGATGGGCACGTCGTTGGGCCCGCCCTCGAAGGGGTTCTCCGAGGCCACGCCGATTTTGTCCATGGTGTTGAGCACCCAGGCCAACACCACCGACATGGGCAACGCCAGCCAGGGAGACCCGGGCGCCAACCGCAGCACCTCCGCGGTGACGCCGAAGGGCAACAACACGATGAAGAGCTTCACGAAGAAGCGGTTGAGGGTGGCGAACTGCCGCGGGTAGGGGAAGTTCTTGATGCGCTCGCACTTGCCCTGCTGGTCCAGCAGCCCGGCGATGGCGCGGGAGAGCTCGACGCGGCGGTAGTCGCTCAGCTGCCCTTCGCGCGCCGCCCGCTGGAGGTCCTCCGACTGCAACGACAACACCGCCAGCGCGCGGTTCTTCTTCTTCAGCACCGCCTGCAGCTCCTCCTCGGAGAGCAGCGGCGCCAGCTCCGCTTCCAGCGCGCTGCCCTGCTCCGGCACGGCGAAGGTGCGCGCGCGGTACTCGGAGTTGAAGCGCAGGCCCTGCGTCTCCCACGCGCGCGGCTGCCGCAGCTGGTGGCGCAGCGCGGTGAGCCAGGCCACGTGCCGCAACACCAGCCGCCGGGGCCGCGCCGCCTCACCGCCCTCGACGAAGTCGCGCGCCTGCACCGCGAAGGCGCGGCTCAGGTTGACGATGGCGCCCCACACCTGCCGCGCCTCCCACAGGCGGCCGTAGGCGGCGTTGCTGCGAAAGCCGGTGACGAAGGCCACCGCCGTGCCCAGCACCGCCACCGGCGACCAGGGCATCAACACCAGCTCGAAGTCCAGGGTGAGGAGCAGCGGCGGCACCGCGCTCCACACGACGAAGACCAACAGCTCCCGACGGGTCCAGCGGAATACCTCGGCCGCGCTGTAGTTCCTGCCTGCGTGCATGGGCGCGGGAGGCTACCGCATGTCGTGCCGACGCCGGCTGCCCCTCACGCCCGTGCGGGCCGGGGCTTCACGAGGGGTAGGTCACCCCGTAGCGGAGCTCGACCCAACGCTTCGGGTCGAGGTCGCGCGGGGTCACACCCGAGCGAAGCGTATCCTCCAGCTTCGACATCGCAGGCGCGTAGTTCGCCAGCACGTCTCCGCGGCTGTGGAGCCAGGCCAGGTATTTCGCCGGCCCACCCAGCGTGGCCCACTCCTCGTGGCTCCATCTGATGTGCATGTGAAACCCTCCGTATCCCCGATTCGCAAAGTCGTACGCGGCCGACTCATGGCCGCAGGTCGCGACCATCATCTCCAGGTAGGAGACCAACGACATCGGGTGGGAGTCATCGAGGCAAGCGCAGTACTTGCTGGGGAAGAGGACGTTCGGCCACGGACCGTCCATATCCGGGTACACGAAGACCGCGGCCGTCGGGTAATCGTGCAAGACCCGCGCCTTGTCGAAGCAACGCAGCCTCGAGCGAATCTCGAGCTCATTGTAGGTGCATTCGAAGATGAACCGCTCGTCAGCACCATCCAGCGCCGAAGCAAAGACCGGCTGGTTCGTGTTGAGAAACACCTCGCCCAGAGGACGCAGGTCGAAGCCCCCCGAGGTGATGTCGCTCTCCCAGGCCACGCGCGCGCCGTTCGCCGACCGGTAGTAGTCCAACACCAACGCATCGAGGGGCTCGCCCACCACCTCGTTGACGCGAGCAATCTCGTCCTCGTCGCAGGGCGGATTGATTTCCGCGACCTTGACGCGGACACCGGGCTGCGCGCGGAGCGCCTCCACCATCACGCGGAGGTTGGCAGCGAAGTCTGTCGGAGCGCTCACTGTTCACCTCGTTGTTGCAATTCAGACAGCCTCACGTCGATTGGAGAATTCATGAATGGCTCGACCCCAGGCACCACGACGGTGTGCAAAAAGTCTTCAGCCGCGGGGATGACGCCGGCGCAGCGCCAACGAAGACGGGCTGCGCTACACCGCGCGGCATGCTCATCACCCACCGCGTCCGCCTCACCCGCATCGTGTCCGGAACCTGGCGCAGCGCCGCGGCGGTGGTGCTGACCTGCACGCTGTCCTTCATCGTCAGCGAGACCCTGCTCAAGGAGCACTTCGAGTTCCCCGCGCTGGTGCCTTCACTGCTGGGCACCGCCCTGGCCTTCTTCATCGGCTTCAACAACAACCAGGCCTACGGACGCTGGTGGGAAGGCCGCATCATCTGGGGCGGGCTGGTGAACGAGTCGCGCACCTGGGCCCGCCTGTGCCTCACCTTCCTCGGCGCGGGCGCGCTGTCACGCCGGCTGGTGCGCCGCCACATCGCCTTCATCTACGCCCTCAAGGACGCGCTGCGCGGGAGCGACCTGCGGGTGTGGGCCGGCTACCTCGACGAGCCGGAGCGCGCGCTCGTCGCCGCCTCGCACAACCGCCACAACACGCTGCTGCTGCTGCAGGGGCGCGAGGTCCAGGCGGCCTACGCAGAGAAGAAAATCGACGGCTACCAACTGCTGGAGCTGGAGCGGACGCTGAGCAACCTCACCAGCGAGATGGGCCGCGCCGAGCGCATCAAGAGCACCGTCTTCCCCACCACCTACAGCTACTACACCCACAGCTTCGTCTTCCTCTTCATCATCAGCATCACCGCGGTGCTGGGGAACACCATCGGGCCGTGGGCCATCTTGTTCGGCTGGCTCATCGGCTACGTGTTCCTCACCATCCAGGCCATCGGCAGCACGCTGGTCGACCCCTTCGCCCCGACGCCCACCGGCCTCGCGCTCGACCAGATTTCCCGGAACATCGAGCGCAACCTGCTGGAGATGTCGGGCGAGTCCGAGCTGCC
>CALNBU010000661.1 GCA_937875615.1 uncultured Archangium sp. | reverse complement strand
GCGACATCATCCTCGAGGAGCTTGGACGCGAAGTGGGCCGCCCCTTCCAGCAGGGGGCGACCGCCATCGCTGCCGGCGTCTTCACCGCCGTCGGGTTGGCCGCCGTCGGGCGAGCCCGCGTCCGAGCCGCCGTCGGGCACGCCTCCATCTTCACCGCCGTCGGGGCGCCCGCCGTCGCGGCCACCTGCGTCCGGGGTGCCGCCGTCCTGCCCGGCTGACTCCTCCGGCGGGAGGTCGCGCAGCAGCACCTCGAGGTTGTGCCGCGCCGCCTCGTCATCGGGGTTCTTGCGCAGCGCCGCCCGGTATTCGCGGATGGCCTCCTTCTTGTCGCCGCTGGCGGCGGCCACGTTGCCCAGGTTGTAGTGGATGTCGCCGGCGAGGCGCCCGTCGCGGTCGAGGGTGAGCGCCTGCTCGAAGGCCTTCTTGGCCTCGTCGTTGCGCGTCAGCTTGTGGAGCGCCAGCGCCCGGTTGTAGGCGGCGCGCGCGTCGCCCGGGCGCTCCCGGAGCGCGGCGTCGAAGTGCGCCAGCGCCTGCTCGAAGCTGCCGGCCTCGTAGGCCGCCATGCCGGCCGCGACCTCCGGGTGGTTCTTCTCGAGGATGCCCGCCGCACGGGCCGGGAGACCGCTCACCAGCAGCACCAGCACCAGCGGCGCCGCGCGACGACGCCACGACGGCAGCAGCAGGAAGCCCAGCGCGAGGAAGCACAGGCCGGCGAAGACGAACGGCTGGTACACCTCGCCGTACTTCACCGTGAGGCGGCTCTCGAGCTCCGACTTCTGGAGCGAGTCGATGACCTTCACCACCTCGGCCATGGCCACGCCGCGCGCCTGGTGGAAGAACTGGCCGCCGGTGGCCTGCGCGATGGCGGTCAGGCCGGCGCGATCGAGGCGGGTGATGACCGTCGCGCCCGCAGCGTCCTTCTTGTAGCCCACCACCTCGCCCGCCTTGTTCATCACCGGAATGGGCTCTCCGGCCTCGCTGCCCACGCCCACCGTCAGCACCCGGGCGCCGAACTCCTTGAGGCCCTCGATGCCGTCCTTCACGTCGCCGGTGAGATCCTCTCCGTCGGACAGCAGCACCACCACGCGGTCCTTCGCGCCCCGGTCGGCGTTCTCCAGCACCTGCCGCGAGAGCTGGAGCGCCGCGCCGATGTTGGAGCCGCCCTGCGGCATCTGCTCGGGGTCCACGGCGCGGAGGAACAGCTTCGCCGCCGCGTAGTCGGAGGTGAGCGGGCACTGGATGAAGGCGTCGCCGGCGAAGACCACCAGGCCCACCCGGTCGCCCTTCAGCGAGTCGAGCAGCGTGGTCAGCTCCAGCTTGGCGCGCTCCAGCCGCGAGGGCGTGACGTCGCGCGCGTACATCGACTTCGACGCGTCGAGGGCCACCACCACGTCGATGCCGCGCCGCTTCGCCACCTCCGCGCGCTCGCCACATTGCGGCTGCGCCAGCGCCAGCGCGAAGCACAGCAGCGACGCCGTGTAGCCGAGGCTTTGCAGCGTGGGCCGCCACACCGAGACGCCGGGCGTCAGCGCCGGGCCCAGCCGCGCCGAGAGCGCGCTTCGCACCCGCAACGTGCGGCGCGCCGAGACCACCACCGCCAGCACCCCCAGCAGCAGCGCCACCGCCAGGCCCCACAGGTACAGCGGTTGGGCGAAGCCGGCCTTGTAGCCCAGCAGGGTGAAGCGCCAGGCCGTCATGGGAAGACCCTCAGCAGCGTGGACTTGAGGAGGAACTCCAACACCAGGCAGAGCACCGCCGCGAGGAGGAAGACGTGGAAGTGCTCGCGGTAGGTGGCGGTGGCCCCCCCCTCCATCAGCTTGGAGCGCTCCAGCGAGTCGAGCACCTTCTGCAGGTTGGCCTTGAGCGACTCTCGGTCGGTGGCCCGGTAGAACTCGCCGCCGGTGGCCGACGACATCTGCTGGAGCAGCTCCGGGTTGATGGGGATCTCCACCTCGCGCCACGCGGTGTTGCCGAAGAGATCCGTGCCCGCGGGGAACGGCACCTTGCCGCCCTTGCCCACCAGGATGGTGTACACCGGGATGCCCAGCGCCCGGCCCGCCTCGGCCGCGTCGAGCGGAGAGACCTTGCCGGCGTTGTTGTCGCCGTCGGTGATGAGCACCACCACCCGGCTGCGGGCGTCGGAGTCGCGCAGGCGGTTGAGCGCGGTGGCCACCGCGTCGCCGATGGCGGTGCCGTCTTCCAGCACCCGGGGGCGCAGCTGGCGGAGGACCTCCTTGAGCACGCCGTAGTCGAGCGTCAGCGGCGCCTGGGTGTAGGCCGCGCCAGAGAAGACCACGAGGCCGATGCGATCGTTGGCGCGGCTGGAGAGGAACTCCGTCAGCACCTCCTTCGCCACGTGGAGCCGGTTGTTGGGCTTGAAGTCCGCCGCCTCCATCGAGGTGGAGAGGTCGAGCGCGATCATGATGTCGATGCCCTCGACCGAGAGGTCCTTCACCCGGGTGTCGCGCTCCTGCGGCCGGGCCAGCGCGATGACCGCCAGGCACAGCGCCGCCGCGCGCAGCGCCGGGAGCAGCCACAGGACCCACGGCCGCAGCCCGCGCCCCTGCCGCAGCAGCTGGCTCGCCGCCGAGAAGCGCAGCACCGCGCGGCGCCGCTTCTCCACCCACGCCCAGACGAACACCAGCGGTGCCGCCAGCAACAGCCAGAGAAACTGGGGGCTATGAAAACCGAAGGACTCGATCACGGGGGAGGCGGGGAAGACGTGGCGGCGTGGGTGGCGTGGATGATGCGGTACGCGAGCTCGAGGTGCAGCGCGCACTCGGGCAACGTCGGCTCCAGCTTCGCGTAGCGGATGAAGTCCGAGGCCTCGGCGAAGGCCACCAGCTCGGCCACCGGCAGCCCCGGCGTGCGGCGGGTGCGCAGCGCCGCCAGCAGCTCGGGCGTGGTGCTCTCCAGGGCCTCGAAGCCGTAGAGCTCGCCGAGGTAGCCGCGCACCACCTCCGACAGGCGGAAGTAGTAGCGCTTGAACTCGCCGCGGCCGGGCAGGTCCTCCTTCGCCAGCGCGTCGAGGGCGGCGGTGGCGCGCAGGTGCAGCGGCTCCTTCGGCTTCTCGGGCGCCGACGCCACCTGCTTCTTCCGCTGGAGGTAGCGGCGCACCAGGTAGGCGAAGAGCGCCAGCCACAGCAGCGCGAGCAGCACGTACACCACCCGCCAGCTGCGCACCGGGAGCTCCAGCGGCGGCTTCACGTCGAGGAGGTCCTCCCCGGTGGACGCCGCGTCGGGCGGCAACGTCGACACCACCGTCACCTTCGCGCGCGGCACGGGCAGCGTGGCGGTGCCGCCGGGCGCCGTCACCTCCAGCTGGAGCTCCGGCGTCTCGAGGCTGCCCAGCGCGAAGGCCGCCAACCTGACCTGAAAGGTGGTGGTGGAGCTGTCCTGGCCGTCGACGCGTTTGCGCTCCTGGCCGAGGTAGTCGAAGTCGCCCAGGTCGCCCGGGGTCTTGAGCTCGTAGCGCTGGTCGAGGGCGTGGCTGACCAGGAGCTCCAGCACCAGCGGCTGCCCCAGCTTCACCGCCTCGGGCGTCACCCGCGCGCGCAGCTGCTCCGGGGGCGTCAGCACCCCGGCATCAACCTCGCTGGCGCTGGCAGTCAGCGCCAACACGCTTGCGGCCAGCAACGTTCGGAACACGGCGGACGACACTTTCCTCACAACGCGCGACGACGCAAGGCTGTTTCCGGTAGCCTTGCGCATCAGCCATGAGCCAATTCCCCGTTGATGTCGATGCCGAAGCGATTTTCATCGATGGCGCCTGGTACACGCGGGAAGACCTCTCGCGGCGTATCCGCGCCATGCTGGACCAGGGCGACTTCAACGTCGCGCAGCCCTCGGCGGCGCTGCAGGAGCTGACCCAGACCATGCAGGGCGTACGCACCCTCGCCTTCCGGGCTACGCCGGAGCTGGCCGACGCGCTCAACGCCATCGCCACCCG
>CALNBU010000660.1 GCA_937875615.1 uncultured Archangium sp. | reverse complement strand
CCTTGAGCTCCGCCAGCAGCGCCCTCGTCAGCATCTTCATCACCGCCTCGGGCTTGTCCTTCTTCACCGACTGCTGCACCTGCGCCGACACCATCAACTTCCCGTCGTCGCGCACCACCCGCCCGGTCAGCACCAGCTGCTTGTTCACCGTGATGTCTGCCCAGCCATGCAGCGCGTAGAGCGTCTTCGACTTCGTCGCCAACATCGCCAACGCCTCGTCGGAGTCCCTGAAGTCCTGGCGCTTCGTCTCGGTCAGCGCCGACTCCGTCTCCCGCTTCGAGGCCACGATGGCGCCCGAGTCCAGCTCCACCACCGCGAAATACTGCGTCCGCAGCGCCAGCAAGGTCCCCGTCAGCGCCGGGTTCGGCTCGACCTCCAGCGGGACCGCCACCAGCGAGGGACGCGCCGCCTGCGCCAGCGCCAGCGACGACATGAAGCACCCAGATGTACCGTTTCGTTTTCAATTTCTCTCTCACTCGTCAATCACAACCAATCGCCCCATGTCCTCGAGCGCGGAGTTCGCGCGTCGACAGTCCTTCTCGACCAGCGCGTCAGTCAACGTGTCATCAGCCTTCGAGAACGCCGCGGCGTCCTTCTTTTCCATTCTCAACATGTCGGCGCGGTGACGGCGGGCGTAGCCGAGGTACCGGTCGTCGAAGGTGCACGGCGGGGCGCGCGTCACCTCCACCTTCGACTCCGGCCGGCGCGTCACCACCAGCGCCGGCGCCTTCGCCCCCGTCTCCACCTTCACCCCGGGCTTCGGCTCCGGCGACGTCACCTTCGCCAGCGGCGGGAGCTCTTCGTCTTCAAGCGCCGGCTCGGGCGGCGCCTCCACCGCCTCGGCCACCACCCTCTCCGGTGGCTTCTCCGGCGCCGGCGCCACCGCCGCCTCTTTTCCTGGCAGCAGGGCCAACGCGCCACCCAGCAGCAGCAGCAACAACAGCAGCGCCCACACCACCCGGCGCCCCTGCTTCGGCTTCTTCTGCATCGCCACCAGCGCCTCGCTGGTCGACGGCGCCACCATCCCCGGGGCGCGCTTCGGCAGCACCGTGGTGCTGGTCCGCTTCACGCCGCCATCCGCCGGAAGCTGCGTCAGCACGATGGGCCCGCGCGGCGCGGCCCCCACCTGCGTGCTGCTGTTCGCGAAGCGCGACTCCAGGCTGCTCAGCAGGCTCGCCACGCTGCGCGCGTCGGGCCGCTTCCCGGCGTCCTTCTCCATCAACTCCCCGACCAGGTCGCTCACCTTTTCCAATACAAAGTCGACCTCGGGCTCCAGCACCCGACCTTCCTTGAACGTCTCGTACAGCGATGGAGGCGCCGTGTAGTAATGCTGCTTCATCACCTCCTCCGGCGTCCCCGCGAAGGGCAGCCGCCTGGTGATGAGGTTGTACAGCATGACTCCCAACGCATACGTGTCGTTCGCTGGCTGCGCTGGCACGCTCCCATCGAACTGCTCGGGTGGACAGAACTCGGCCGTCCCCGCGGGCGGGCTCACCGTGCGGCCCACCCTCAGCGCCGTGCCCAGGTCGATGACCTTCACCCACTCCAGCCCCTCGCCCACCATCACGTTCTCGGGCTTCACGTCGCGGTGCACCAGCCCCGCCCCGTGAATCGCCTTCAAGGCCACCGCCACCTCTTCACACGCCCGTATCGCCTCCAGCAGCCCGAACTGGGAGCCCTTCAACGTCGCGTAGTCCACCAGCGGCTGCCCATCGAGGTGCTCCATCACCAGGCAGTCCAGCTTCTCGTCGTAGGCGTACACGTGCACCACGTTGGGGTGGTTCAGCGACGCCATCATCTTCGCCTCTTCCGCCGCCGCGCCCCGCACCCCGTCCTTCAGGCGCTTGATGACCACCTTCTGCTGCAGGGTGGTGTTCTCACCGATGAAGACCTGCCCGAAGCCGCCCTCCGTCAGCGGGCGCACCACGCGGTAGTTGCTGGCCACGACCGTGCCGGGGTGGAGCTCGTTGTCGTCTGCAGCCACGGGCGTTCCTTCCAGGAATTGGTTTTTGCTCCGATTTCTGAACGGTTAGGAGCGAAGGCGCCGCCGTTCTACCAGAAAGGCCGACGCCGCCAAAACTCTCGGCGTTCCATCACAACAGCAGGTTACCGGCTCACCACACTTCTCAGCGCAGCGGCCGGACCTCCAGCCCGCGCTCCTGAAGAAACGCGGGGTTGAACATCTTGGAGGCGTAGCGGCTGCCGTGGTCGTTGAGGAAGGTGACGATGCGCAGGTTCTGGCCCGGGCGCTGCTGGGCGAGCTGCCAGGCGGCGTGCACGTTGAGCGCGGCCGAGGTGCCCACCACCAGCGCGTCCTCGCGGGCCAGGTGGTAGAGCATCTCCACCATCTCCTGGTCCGACACGCGCAGCGCGTCGTCGATGCGGGCGCGGCGGAAGTTCTCGGTCAGGCGCATGATGCCGATGCCCTCGGTCACCGAGCTGCCGGAGCCCTCGAGCCGGCCTTCCTTCACCTGGGTGTAGAGGCCGGAGCCGGCGGGGTCCGCCAGCACCACCTCCAGCTTCGGGTTCTTCTCCTTGAGGTAGCGCGAGACGCCGGAGAGGGTGCCGGAGGTGCCGCAGGCGCCCACCAGCACGTCCACCCGCCCCTCGCACTGCTCCCAGATTTCTGGACCGGTGGTCTCGTAATGGAAGTCGCCGTTGGCCGGGTTCTCGAACTGGTTGGCCCAGAACCAGCCGTGGGCCTCGGCCAGCTTCCGCGCGGCGTGGAAGAAGTGCTGCTCGTTGCTGAAGGGCACCACCGGGACGCGGCGCACGTCGGCGCCCAGGGCCTCCAGGTACTCGTATTTCTCGCGCGCCTGGTTGTCGGGCATGGTCACCACCACCTTGTAGCCACGCTCGCCGCCCAGCAGCGCCAGCCCGATGCCGGTGTTGCCAGCGGTGCCCTCCACGATGGTGCCGCCGGGCGCCAGCAGGCCCTTCTCTTCGGCGGCGCGGATCATCCCCTTGGCGGCGCGGTCCTTCACGCTGCCGCCGGGGTTCATGAACTCGGCCTTGCCCAGCACCTCGTTGCCGCTGCGCTTCGAGAGCGAGCCGACGCGCAGCAGCGGCGTGTTACCGACGGAGTCCCACAGGGTCGAGATGCGGAGCGACATGGCGCGCCACGGTACCCTCAAAGCTTCGAGAGGTCTTCGCTCAAGGCCGCAGCCGAGGTGAAGACGCGGCCGTGCATGCCCACCTGGGTGGCGGCCTTCGCGTACTCGGCCACGTCGTCGAAGAAGACCGTCTTCCACGGCAGCGTGCCCGCCCGCGCCAGCGCCTCCTGGTAGATGCGCTTGTCGGGCTTGAGCAGGCCCGCCTCACAGGACAACACCCGCGCGTGGAAGCGCTCGAGCACCGGCAGCTTGCCGCGCAGGTAGGTGAAGTGCTGGTCGTGGGTGTTGGAGAGCAGCACCAGCCTGAAGCGGTCCACCAGGAACTCCGTCAGCGCCGCCATTTCCTCGTTGACGGTGAAGTGGCCGTTCCACGCGTCGAGCCAGGCGCCCGGAGTCGGCGCCCGACCGAAGTGCGCGCTCAGCGAGGCCCGCAGCGCGTCGCCGGGCAGCTCGCCGCGGTTGGCGCGCGCCCACAGGCCGCCGTCGAAGTGGGCCTGCACCTCGGTGGGCGGCACCCCGAAGAGGTCGCCCAGTGAGGAGAAGAGCTGCTGGTTGTCGTGCAGCACCAGCACGTTGCCCAAATCGAGGATGACCGCGTCGAGCGCCATGGCGTCGGGGCTCTTACCGCCATGGCGCGCCCGACACGAGCCCGGCCTCAGTCCTCGAGCGTCCCGAAGGCGCCGCGGCTGAAGTCGACGAAGGCCTGCCGAATCTCCGCCTCGCTGTTCATCACGAAGGGCCCGTACTGCACGATGGGCTCGCGCAGCGGCTCGCCGCTCAACACCAGCAGCCTGGCCTCGCGCGCCGCCTCCACCTCGAGCCGCTCGCCGTCCCGGCGGAAGAGCACGAAGTCGTCGCTGGCCGCGCGGGCGCCGTTGAAGGTGACCTCGCCCTCCATCACCAGCACCGCCAGGGTGTGCCCGTCGGGGAAGTCGAAGCGCGCCCGGCCTCCCGCGCTCAGCCGCGCGTCGTAGAGGTCGATGGGTGAGAACGTGCGCGCGGGCCCGCCGACGCCCCGGTAGGACCCCGCCACCACCCGCACCTCACCGGCCCCGTCGGGCAACGTCACCCGGCCCATCTCTCCGGCCTGCAGCGGCTGGTAGCGCGGCGCTCCCATCTTGTCGGCGCGCGGCAGGTTCACCCACAGCTGCGCCATGTGGAAGGCGCCGCCCCGGCGGCTGAACGCCTCCTCGTGGTACTCCTTGTGCAGCACGCCGGACGCGGCCGTCATCCACTGCACGTCGCCGGGCCCGATGACGCCGCCACCGCCCGCGCTGTCGTGGTGCGCCACGCTGCCCTCGAAGGCCAGGGTCACCGTCTCGAAGCCGCGGTGCGGGTGCACGCCGACGCCCCGCCGCGCCTCCGTCGCCGGGTAGTCGTAGCGCGGGTGGTAGTCGAGCATCAGGAAGGGGTCGAGCTTCCGCAGCGCGTCGGGAATGGCCGAGAAGTAGCCGGCGACGCGGAAGCCGTCGCCCACCCAGTGCAGGCCGGGCTGGCGGTAGACGGCGTCGACCTCGCGCAGCCGGGGTTCGATGGTGGGCAGCGGCCGGGTGGGCGTCTCGACGGCGATGGGGGTCCTCATGGTTCGCTCCTTTTTTCGTGCGCGCCGGACCCACCGGGACATCCGCTGGGGAACCGCCGCGCCTGTCATGGAGCCACTGTGCGACGCGCGGAGCAGGCCGCCAGCGCGCGCCGTCAGACAGACTGTTGCGCCACGGGGAACGCCGGGCTGCTCACTGCCGCAGGTCGTCCGACTCCGGCCACGGCAGCCCCGCGGCGATGCGCGCGCCCTGCGGGCCCTCGCGCTCCACCGTGGACACGGTCCAGAGGTCGAGCGTGGCGTCGTCGTCGAGCTGCGCGGCGCACAGCATCGTCAGCTCACAGGCCGGACACGCGCCGTGCAGCCCCGTCTGCTGCCGCGCCGGCGCCGGCAGGGCCGCGTCGAGGTCGGCGCCCAGC
>CALNBU010000659.1 GCA_937875615.1 uncultured Archangium sp. | reverse complement strand
TTTGCCGGGGCGGCACCGTCGCATCTGTCCGTGCTGCAAGCGCTAGCCCGTCCCGATATAGGGCGCAAGGTGGCTTTGGCCGATCTCGAGGCCCTGGCCGCCTGGACTCACCTCGAGGTGCGGGTGTACGCGCTGCGCGAAGGTCGGGTGTGGGCCTCAGCGAGTCATCGCTTTCTGTGCGGCCACGGTTGGCAAGTTGTTCCGCCTCAACTATAAAGCCGCGACTTTTCAACCTCAGCGGCAAGGAGCGGGACACGAATGGCTCAAGAGACGGGCTTCACGGTGTGGCTGACGGGCATGTTGGGGGCAGGCAAGACCACGTTGGCGGGCTACATCGAGGCGCGGCTCCGGCAGGTGGGTCGTCGGGTCGAGGTGCTGGACGAAGACGATCTCTCGGACGAGCTGTGGGCGGAGCTGGAGACCAGCGGCAAGGAGGAGCGGCTCACCGTCGCCCGTCGCCTGGGCTTCGTCTCGGAGCTGCTGACGCGCAACGACGTGTGCGTGCTGGTGGCCTGCGGCAGCCCTGACAAGGTGGGGCGCGACGAGAACCGCCGTCGCATCCAGCGCTACATCGAGGTGTACGTCGACTGCCCCACGGAGGACCTCATCAAGCGCGACTCCACCGGCAAGTACAAGAAGGCGCTGGCGGGTGAGATCCCCAACTTCGTGGGCATCACCGAGCCCTACCAGCCGCCCACCGCGGCGGAGGTCACGGTGCACACCAACACCGAGAGCGTCGAAGAGGGCGCCCTGCAGATCTTCCAGGCGCTGCTCGACCTCAGCTTCATGACCGCCGAGGAGCTCAAGGTCATCACCGGCACGCGCATGAAGGCGCAGCCGAAGAAGAAGGGGAAGCCTGCCAAGGCGCCCGCGAAGGCGGCGAAGAAGCCGGCCACCGCTGCCAAGAAGGGCAAGAAGAAGTAGGTGGTGGGTCGTGAGCGTCGTGCCGCCTCCGTTGTCTCCTGAGCAGCTCGCGCAGCGCTGCGCCTCGTCGGCCCCGAAGCTCGAGGCGTTGCGGGCGCTGTTGCGCGGGTGTGGCTCGACGCTGGTGGCGTTCTCCGGCGGCGTCGACTCCGCCTTCGTGCTCAAGGTGGCGCGGGAGGTGCTCGGCGATCGCGCCGTGGCGCTGACCGCGGTCTCCGCGTCGGTGGCGCCCGACGAGCTGCAGGAGGCGAGGGCGCTCGCGGCCAGCCTGGGGGCGCGGCACGTGGTGGTCGACTCCGGCGAGCTGCAGGACCCCCGGTACGCGGCCAACCCGACGAACCGCTGCTACTTCTGCAAGAGCGAGCTCTACACCCTCACCGAGCAGCACCGCGTGGCGCTGGGGTTGTCGGTGGTGGTCGACGGCTTCAACGCCGACGATCGTTCGGATCACCGGCCAGGACATCAGGCGGCGCGGGAGCGCGCGGTGCGCTCGCCGCTGGCCGAGGTGGGCCTCACCAAGCAGGAGATCCGGGCGTGGAGTCACGCGCTCGGGCTCCCCACCTGGGACAAGCCCCAGATGCCGTGCCTCGCGTCGCGCCTGCCCTACGGGACCCAGGTGACGGTGGAGCGGCTCAAGCAGGTCGGCGCTGCGGAGAAGGCGGTGCGGGCGTTGGGCTTCGTCAACTTCCGCGTGCGTCACCTGGGCGTGCGCGCTCGCCTCGAGGTGGCCGCCGAGGAGCTCCCGCGGCTCGACGACGCCAGCCTGCGCGCGCGGACCCTCGAGGTCATCATCGGCGCCGGTTTCTCCGAGGTGTTGATCGACGAGGAGCCCTTCCGCTCCGGTCGGCTCAATGACGCGCTGCGCCCCAGCGCGCGACTGCAGGTCATCTGACGCGGCGAGTCGTTCGTGAGGTATTTGTGAACGTCCGGTCGCTGCTACAGTGACAGCAGTTTTCGACGTCGCACGGCCGCAGCCGCCCCGGAGCCGCTTCACATGGTCTTTTCTCTCAGCAGGTTTCCTCGCGTCCTCATCGTGGCGGCGCTCATCGGCGTCGGCTGTAGCGGGGGCTGCGGCGCCGGCGGGTGTCTGACCCCCTACGCGGCTGGCACCCGGTACGAGGGCGCGAAGAATGACAACGCCATCAACATCCGGCTCTCGCCGGCGGGCATCAACTACATCAACTCGCAGTGGCTGACGTTGGTCGGGGCGTTCGCGCCCGGCGGCACCATGCAGCTGCCCATCGGGTGCACGCCGGGGCCGACGTTCTCTCAGAACGTGTTGTTGTGCGACTTCGACTTCAACACCTGGATCGCAGACCAGAACGGCAATCGGAGCTGTCAGGCCGGAGAGCAGGCGTTGGTGAACGTCACCATCGCGGGCATGCAGTTGACGCCGGTGGCGCCGGACAGCCTCCGGGTCGCGGCGACGCTCCGCATCGACACCGGGGTGCTGAACATCAGCGCCCGGGGAGAGTGCGGCATCATCAGCTGCAGCCTCACCTGCGCCGCGCGGTACAACAACGGTCAGGCCGGGAACGTCATCAGCGCCCAGGTGCAGTTCGACATCGACACGCGCTTCGACAGGCTCCTCGCCTTCCAGGTCAGCTCGCTCGACGGCACGCGGGTGTGCGGCACCTCCGGCGCGCCGGCGGCGCCCAACTGCCTCAACCCCGATCACCTCACCATCGACTCCGCGGGCGGGGCCTGTGACTTCGGCTGCGACGTGATCGGCAACACCACCATCAAGCGCTTCGTGCTCCAGCAGCTCTCGGGGCCGCTGCAGAACATGGTGACCCAGATGGTCGATCAGCAGAGCTGCGCCAAGTGTCAGACCGCCGCCGACTGTCCGTCGCGCACCGATGGCTCCTCGACGGCCGTCACCTGCAACGGCGACGGGGTGTGCATGTCGGGTGGCCAGTGCGCGCCACTCTTCCTCGGCATGCAGGGCACGATGAACCTCGACAGCCTGCTGGGCGCCTTCGGCGCGCCCCCGGAGGCGTCGCTCGAGCTCTTCGTCGCCGCTGGCGCGACCGCGCAGGTGGACACCGGCCTCAGCTTCGGCACGCGCGCGGGCGCGGCGCGGTCGGAGCTCTCTTCCTGCGTCCCGGGGATCGCCGGTCCCGCGGTGGTGGCGGTGCCGTTCCCGGACTTCGACGGGGAGGCCACGCCGCCCACCAACCCGGGAGATCCCGGCTACCAGTTCGGGCTCGGGGTCTCGGGGAACTTCCTCAACCGCGCGCTGTGGGCCGCGCACCAGAGCGGGGCGGTGTGCCTGGCCATCGGCACCGAGGCGTCGGGTGGCTTCGTCAACACCGGCCTGTTCAAGACCTTCCTCCCGTCGCTGGGGCGCCTGGCGACGCGCGACGGACGCGACGCGCCGATGCTGGTGGTGTTGCGGCCGGGGTTGCCGCCCGAGGTCCAGGTCGGCGAGGGCACCTACGATCCCCAGACCAACCGGCCCATCAAGCCGCTGCTCAAGCTGGCGCTGCGCGACCTGAGCATCGACTTCTACGCGCTCCTCGATGACCGGCAGGTGCGCCTGTTCACGCTCACCGCGGACATCGCGGTGCCGATGTCGCTCATCTTCGAGGGCTGCGACACGGTCAAGCCGGCCCTGGGCGACTTGAGCATGCTCATCACCAACGTGCGCACCGCCAACAGCGAGCTGCTCGCGGAGGACCCGCAGGTGCTCGCGGACCTGATGCCCACGGTCATCGGGCTCATCGAGCCCGCGCTCGCCGACGGCCTGGCGGGCTTCGCGCTGCCCAGCCTGGGGACCTTCAAATTGCGGGTGCGCGAAGCGAAGGGCGTGGGCCGCATCGGCGCCGGAGACGCCTTCCACCACCTGGGCCTCTTCGCCGACCTGATGGACGCCAACGCCGCCTGCGCGGTGACCGCGCCGCGCCTCGAGATGTCGCTCAAGCGGGCGGTGATGCCCCGGGCCGAAGAGATGGTGGCTACCGGCCGGGGGCTCCCGTGGCCGGCCGCGGTGCTCGACGTGCGCGTGCTGGGCCTCAGCGGGAGTCCGCAGTTCTCGTACCGCGTCGATGCGGGGCTGTGGACCGACTTCGTCGCCGCCCCGGGCGGGGAGCTGACGGTGACGCACCCGAGGTTGACGTTGCAGGGCACCCACACCATCGCGGTGCGCGCGCGCCTGGCCGAGACACCGCACGGCATCTCGGCGCCCCGGGAGCTGGAGTTCGTGGTCGACTACGCGCCGCCCGAGGTCACGCTCAGCATCGATCGCGACGGGGATCGGGTGCGGGTCGCGGCCTGGGACGTGGTGTCGAAGGACCGCCTGGGCTTCGCGTACCAGGTGGGCGATGGCCCGGTCTCCGACTTCGGCCCGCCCCGGGAGATCGCCTTCTCGGCGGTCGAGCAGCAGGGCGGCGTGACGGTGCTGGTGCGCGACGAGTCGGGCCTGGTGGGCCGCGCCAGCTGGCACCCGGCCACGGTGGCGCTGCGAGAGACTGGGAGCGACCCGGCGGCTGGTGCTACGCCCCCGGCGGGATGCTCCACTTCCGGACTCGGTGCGCTGGGCCTGTTGGCGGTGACGCTGCTTCGTCGTCGCCGCGGCTGATCTGCGTCGTCCTCCTGGTGCTGGCGCCCGCGGCGCTGGCGCAGTCTCACCGCGGCGCCCTCGGGCTGACCGCGGCCGCCGGCGGTGAGTTCAGCACGCTGGTGGGCGCGGTCGATCGCGTGAACAGCGAGTCGGGCCTCCGTATCCCGCTGGAGCTGGGCGGCACGCTGGGGGTGACCGACCGCTCGGAGCTGACGGTGTCCGGTCGGTTCTCACCCGGCGTGCTGGGCGTCTCGTTGGTCTCGCTCTCGTTCTACGCGGGGCTCCGGCAGAGCTTCGGCTACGACCGCTGGAAGACCTTCTTCGATCTCCAGGCGGCGGTGCACGCGCTGCCGGTGGTGACGCTCGGCGCGCGCGTGGGCTTCGGCGTGCAGTACGACTTCGCCGACATCGCGGGGGTCTACGCGGCCGTCGCGGCGCAGCTGGGCGGGTTGCTGCACCTGCGCTTCTCGGCGGAGGTGGTGGTGGGGCTGCAGTTCCGCACGTACCTGTTTGAGTAGGTTTTTTTTGACGGGGTGCGGGCATGTGAGACCATGTAGGCATATGAACGACTCCGCACGTCTCACCTCTGTTGTGTTCCGTCTCAACCGTGATCGCCTGGAGCAGCTCAAGGATCTCTCGCGCGAGACGCGCATCCGCCAGAGCGAGTACCTCCGCGAGGCCATCTCGGATCTGCTGGAGAAGTACGAAGAGAAGCTGAACGACTGATGCGGTGGCGAAATGCGCCAGCGCCGTGGTAGTCCTCGGCGTTACGCATGGCCGACCAGTGGTTGTACCGCGATGGTGATCTGATTCTGGGCCCGGTGCCCGCGCAGACCATCATCGACAAGCTGTACGCGGGCGAGCTGGCGCCGGGCAGCGATGTGCAGGCGATGGGCTCCGGGCGCTTCGCCAAGCTGGCGGAGGTGCCCGACTTCAAGGTGCACGTCGCCAAGGCCGAGGCGAAGAAGCGCGTCGACGCCCACGCCGAGGCGCACCACGCCGAGGTGAAGTCGAAGCGCAACCGCGCCATCACCATCGGCGCCTCGGTCATCGTGGTGCTGGGGGTGATCGTCGGGGTGATGGGCAACTACCTCGCCAAGCACTCCTTCGACGGCAAGAGCGCCGAGGAGCTGGCCTGGGGCGACATCACCATCGACGCGCCGACCATCTCCAAGGCGCAGCGCAGCGACGGCGAAGAGCTGGTCGACTACCAGGGCAGCGGGCGGAAGACCCCGGTGGGCACGACCGGCAGCAAGAGCCCCGCTGGCGCGAAGAGCCCGGACACCGGCAAACCAAAGATGGGCGCCGCCGACTCCGACGGCATGCAGATGGCGGAGATCGACGAGGGCGGCATCAACCGGGTGGTGGCCGACAACAAGGCGAAGCTCATCGGCTGCATCAAGTCGGTGGCCAAGCCGGGCGTGTTCATGAAGATCCCCATCGAGTTCGCCATCGCCGAGCAGGGGCGGGTCTCCCGGGTGTGGGTCGACAACGTCGATCTCAAGAACGACGGCGTCTTCAACGAGTGTCTCCTCAAGGAGCTGCAGAAGTGGCCCTTCCAGGCGAAGCACTCGGGCAACTCGGTGAACCTCTCGTTCAACGTGGGCAAGAAGGGGTGACGCGCGCGGTGCCGGGGCTGGTGGCCGCGGCGGTCCTCCTGCTCGGCGCTGCGTCGTGTAGACCGAAGGGCGCGCTGACGTGGGTCGACGCGCCTGACCCCATCGACGGCACCTACCCGCTCACCATGGATCTCGCGACGCCGTCGCGCGACGGCCTCCGCCCGTTGCTGGTCTTCATTCATGGGGGCGGGTGGAACATCGGCTCCCTGGCCGACCACCACTACCTCGAGAAGATCGAGGCCGCGGCGGCCCGCGGCTACGTCGCCGCCACCGTGGAGTATCGCCTCGCGGATCTGGACGGCGTCGGCGGCCGCCCGCGCTTCCCGTGGCCGGCGCAGAGCCAGGACACGCGCTGCGCCATCCGCTCCCTGCTCTCGCGGCGCGACGAGCTGCACATCGACCCGGCGCGCATCGGCACCGTCGGGCACTCGGCTGGCGGCCACCTCGCGCTGATGGCGGCGCTCGGTCCCCGCGACGAGCACCTCGACGGCGCGTGGTGCCCGTTCGACGAGGACTTCGCGGTGGCGGCCGTCGTGTCGTATGCCGGCCCCGGCGATCTGCGGCCGCTCTACGGCGCGACCGAGGGCTGGGTGCAGGGCTTCATCACGCGGTTCCTCGATCTCCCCAGGGGCACCGCCCCGGAGGAGGCGCCGGAGCGCTATCTCGACGCCAGCCCGGTGCACTTTCTCGATGGCGCGCCCGATGTCCCGGTGCTGCTGATTCAGGGCCTCGCGGACACCATCGCCCCGCCGCTGGTGAATCGCGGGTTCCGCGACGAGCTCCAGGCGCGCGACCGCGCGGTCGAGCTGCTGGAGCTGCCCGGCGTCACGCACACGCTCGACGGTGACGACGGCGGCGAGGAGGCCGACGCCGCGATGTGGGCGTGGTTCGAAGCGCGGCTGACGCCTTGAGCAGGTGAAGGGCAAGAAGGGTTGAAAGTCGCGCGCGCATGAGCGAAGTCCGCCCGCGCCATGGCCACTGTCGAAGACGTCCCCGGAGTGAATGCAGCGCAGGCACCTCCAGGCTCGCTGCGCCACACGGTGCTGCTCGCCGCCCGGCGCTTCAAGTCGTCCTGGGTCGAGCTGGGGAAGCTGCTCAGCCAGGTGCGGCACCAGGGCCTGTACAGCGAGTGGGGCTACGCCACCTTCGAGGCCTACTGTCTGGGGGAGCTGCGCATCAAGAAGCAGACCGCCGACAAGCTGACCCGCAACTTCGGCTTCCTCGAGAAGCACGAGCCGCAGGTGATGCAGGCGCCGGAGTTGGTGGAGGCCGCGCCGGCCTTCGAGGTGGTGGAGGTGCTGGCGCAGGCGGAGGAGCGCGGCCAGCTCTCGGCCAACGAGTACAAGTCCATCCGCGACTCCATCTGGAATCAGGAGAAGCCCACCAGCGAGCTGCGGCGGGATCTCACCGAGAAGTTTCCGCCGCCGGAGCCGCAGATCTCCGATGGCGCCGAGCTCAAGCGGCTCTGGAACCAGGCCAGGCGGCTGGTGGCCGATCTGCACGCCAGCCGCAGGGTGCCGGACGCGGTCAAGGAGCGGGCGCAGTCGCTGGCCCAGGATCTGGAAGAGCTGGTAGTCGCGAAGCACGCTTGAACTTGCCAGGACCGCCCCCGCGCGGCCTAGAGTCGGTTTCAGCCAGCAAGGAGATGTCGTGAAGAAGGGCGATCACCAGGTCAACTTGTCGTGCTCGTTCTGCGGAAAGTCGCAGCGGGAGGTGCGCAAGCTCATCGCCGGGCCGACCGTCTACATCTGCGACGAGTGCATCAAGCTGTGCAACGACATCGTGGCGGAGGAGGCGGAGAAGGACGACGCCCGGCCCGCGGTCAGCCTCCCCACCCCGGTGGAGATCAAGACCTTCCTCGATGAGTACGTCATCGGGCAGGACTTCGCCAAGCGGGTGCTCTCGGTGGCCGTCTACAACCACTACAAGCGCATCTACCAGCGCAAGCCCGCGCAGCGGCGCCCCGGGGTGAAGTCCACCGGCCCGGAAGAGGTGGAGCTCTCCAAGTCGAACATCCTGCTCATCGGGCCCACGGGCTCGGGCAAGACGCTGCTGGCGCAGTCCCTGGCGCGCTTCCTCAACGTGCCCTTCACCGTGGCCGACGCCACCAGCCTCACCGAGGCCGGCTACGTGGGTGAAGACGTCGAGAACATCGTCCAGAACCTGCTGCACAACGCCGAGTACGACGTCGAGAAGGCGTCTCGCGGCATCGTGTACATCGACGAGATCGACAAGATCTCGCGCAAGAACGGCGACTCCCCATCGGCCACGCGCGACGTGGGCGGCGAGGGCGTGCAGCAGGCGCTGCTCAAGATCATCGAGGGCACCCGCGCCAACGTCACGCCCCGGGGCGGCAAGAAGTACAACCAGCAGGAGTACGTGCAGGTCGACACCTCCAACGTCCTCTTCATCTGTGGCGGCGCCTTCCACGGCATCGACGGCGTCATCCGCCGCCGGGTGGGCCAGAAGGGGCTGGGCTTCGGCGCGAAGATCGACGCGAAGGACGACCGCGGGGTGGGCGAGATGTTGCGGCAGGTCGAGCCGGAAGATCTGATGAAGTTCGGGATGATCCCCGAGTTCATCGGGCGCCTCCCGATGGTGGCCACGCTCAACGATCTCAGCGAAGACGATCTGGTCACCATCCTCACCGAGCCCAAGAACGCGCTCACGCGGCAGTACCAGAAGCTCTTCGAGATGGAGAAGGTGAAGCTCACCTTCAGCAAGGAGTCGCTGCGGGCGGTGGCGCGCGAGGCGCTGCGCCGGCAGACCGGCGCCCGTGGGCTCCGCGCCATCATGGAGGATGCGATGCTGGAGATCATGTACGACGTGCCGTTCCGCGAGGGCGTCAAGGAGTGCCGCATCTCCGAGGGCGTGATCCTCAAGACGGAGCCGCCGCAGGTCATCTTCGAGAAGGAAAAGAAGTCGGCCTGAGCGGTCCGGCGGGTGGGGCTGCTTTTCGCAAGAGAGTCGCGCGTGCGTCCGTGGTTGCTGGTGATCTGCTTCTTGTCCGCGTGCGGCTGTCGGCCGACGCCGCGGCTGCCGCCGGACGCCGGTCTGGCCTGCGTGTGCCC
>CALNBU010000658.1 GCA_937875615.1 uncultured Archangium sp. | reverse complement strand
GCCGTCTTCTGCAGAAAGCGCTTCAGTCGTTCTTCCCATTGGTCGCTCATGGCGCTCCTTGTACTCACGAGCGTCGCTTCGATTCCATGTAGCATGTCGCCCATGGCCCGCCTGGTGCGCCACTTCGTCGAAGAGCCCCGCCCGTGCAGCTACCTGCCCTCGGTGAAGGCGTCGCTGGAGTACCGCCTGATGGTGGAGGTCTCGCAGGCGGAGCTCGAATCTCTGCTGGTGCGCGGCTGGCGGCGCTTCGGCCCGGCCTATTTCCGCCCGTCCTGCGGCACCTGCAACGCCTGCGACTCGCTCCGGCTCGACGTGCACCGCTTCAACCCCAGCACCTCCCAGAAGCGGGCGCTCAAGCGGAGCCACCGCTTCCGCGTCGAGGTGGGCAAGCCGCGCATCGACGCCCAGCGGCTCCAGCTCCACACCCGCTGGCACGGCACCCGGGAAGACGCGCGCGGCTGGGAGCCCACCCAGCTCTCCGAAGACGAGTACGCCACCCAGTTCGCCTTCCCCTCGACCACCGGCCAGGAGATGGCCTGGTACGATGGAGACCAGCTGCTGGCCATCGGGCTGATCGACCTCACCCCCAACGCGGTCAGCGCGGCGTACTTCTTCTACGATCCCGTCATCGCGCGGCTCTCGCCGGGCGTGGGCAACGTCATGCGCTGCGTGGAGCTGGCCCGGGAGCTGGGCCGGCAACACGTCTACCTCGGCTACCGGGTCGAGGCCTGCGCCTCGCTCCAGTACAAGGGCCTGTTCACGCCGCACGAGGTGCTCGACGGTCGGCCGAGCCCCACGCAGGCCCCGCACTGGCGAGAAGTGACGGCGGTCCGGTGAAGCCGCTTCGCGCGCGGCGGCGCGTGCACTAAACGCCCGGGCATGGCTTCTGAAGCGCGCGCTGGTTCCACGCCCGAGGCGATCCGCCGGGCGTTCGTCGAACACGTGGAGTTCACCCGGGGAAAGAACTTCGACTCCGCCGGCGCCTGGGACCGCTACACGGCGCTGGCGCTCACCATCCGCGACCGCCTGGCCCAACGCTGGGTGAAGACCGCGCGCCGCTACTACGTGCACGACGTGAAGCGCGCCTACTACCTGTCGGCCGAGTACCTCCTGGGCCGAGCGCTGGGGAACAACCTCATCAACATGGGCCTGTGGGAGCCCACCCGCGAGGCGCTCAAGCACCTCGGCGTCGACCTCACCAGCCTGCTCGAGCTGGAGCCCGATGCGGGCCTGGGCAACGGCGGCCTGGGGCGGCTGGCGGCGTGCTTCCTCGACTCCCTCGCCACCCTCGACATGCCCGCCGTCGGCTACGGCATCCGCTACGAGTTCGGCATCTTCAGCCAGGAGATCCTCCGCGGCTACCAGGTGGAGCGCGCCGACGAGTGGCTCAAGTTCGGCAACCCGTGGGAGATCGTCCGGCCGGACCGCATCGTCCCGGTGCGCTTCTACGGCCACGTCGAGCAGACGCAGCTCCCCGACGGGCGCCTCGCCTCGCACTGGGTGGGCGGCAAGACGGTGCTGGGCGTCCCCTGGGACACGCCCATCGCCGGCTTCGGGGCGCAGACCGTCAACACCCTGCGCCTGTGGCAGGCGCGCGCCTCCGCGGAGTTCGACTTCGCGCTCTTCAACGACGGCGACTACGAGCGCAGCGTGGTCGAGAAGAACGACTCGGAGGTCATCTCCAAGGTCCTCTACCCCAACGATCAGAACCAGGCCGGCAAGGAGCTGCGCCTCAAGCAGGAGTACTTCTTCGTCGCCTGCTCCATCGCCGACATCATGCGGCGCTACCTCAAGACCCACACCGACTTCGTGCAGTTCCCGAAGAAGGTGGCCATCCAGCTCAACGACACGCACCCCGCCATCGCGGTGGCCGAGCTGATGCGCGTCTTCGTCGACGAGAAGAAGGTGCCCTGGGACAACGCCTGGGAGCTGACGCAGGCCACCTTCGGGTACACCAACCACACCCTGCTGCCCGAGGCCCTCGAGAAGTGGCCGGTCTCGCTCTTCGAGCGGCTGCTCCCCAGGCACCTGCAGATCATCTACGAAATCAACGCGCGCTTCCTGAGGCAGGTCGAGATCCACTGGCCCTTCGAGCCCGAGCGCATCGCCCGCATGTCGCTCATCGAAGAGGGCCGAGAGAAGCAGGTGCGCATGGCCTACCTCGCCTGCGTCGGCAGCCACTCCATCAACGGCGTGGCCGCGCTGCACAGCGAGCTGCTGCAGAAGGACGTGCTCAACGACTTCGCGCAGCTCTACCCGAAGCGCTTCAACAACAAGACCAACGGCGTCACCCCGCGGCGCTGGCTGCACGCCTGCAACCCGAGGCTCTCGCGGCTCATCACCGACGCGCTGGGCGACGGCTGGGTGAAGAACCTCGACCAGCTGCAGGGCCTCGAGAAGTTCGCCGACGACGCGGAGTTCGTGCGGCAGTTCGCGGAGATCAAGCAGGCGAACAAGGCCGACCTCGCCAGCCACCTGCGCGACGTGATGTGGACCACCCTCGACCCCACGGCCATCTTCGACGTGCAGATCAAGCGGCTGCACGAATACAAGCGGCAGCTGCTCAACGCGCTGCACATCGTGCACCTGTGGAACCGGGCGCGCCATGACCCGGGCACGCTCATCCACCCGCGCGCGTTCCTCTTCGGCGCGAAGGCCGCGCCCGGCTACCGCATGGCGAAGCTCATCATCCGCCTCATCACCGGCATCGGCGAGGTGGTGAACAGCGACGCCGCGCGCACCGGCCTGCGCGTCAACTTCATCCCCAACTACCGGGTGTCGCTGGCGGAGCGCATCATCCCCGCCTCCGACGTCTCCGAGCAGATCTCCACCGCCGGCATGGAGGCCTCCGGCACCGGCAACATGAAGTTCGCCATGAACGGCGCGCTCACCGTGGGCACGCTCGACGGCGCCAACATCGAGATCCGCGAAGCGGTGGGCGACGAGAACTTCTTCCTCTTCGGTCAGACCGCCGAGCAGGTGAGCCGCACGCTCGCGCGCGGCTACCGCGGCCGAGAGGTGTACGAGCGCAACCCGGCGGTGAAGGAGGTGCTCGACCTCGTCGCCTCGGGCTTCTTCTCGCCCGAAGACAAGACGCTGTTCCAGCCCCTGGTCGACTCGCTGATCAACGAAGACCGCTACCTGGTGCTGGCCGACTTCGACGCCTACGTCCAGGCCCAGGAGGCGATGGCCCGCCGCTACGTCGAGCCGGCGGCCTGGTGGCGCTCGAGCATCATCAACGTGGCGCGCATGGGCTTCTTCTCGTCCGACCGCACCATCCGCGAGTACGCCGGCGACATCTGGGGAATCAGGTCCACCCCTCCGGACGCCGACGAGTAGCGCGGCCGCTCTCCTGCACAGCAAAAAGCCCGCGTCCCCAGGGAGGGAAGCGGGCTTTCTGAAAGCAACGAGACAGCGAAGGAGAAGCTCAGCCCTTCAGGTGCTTGAAGGCCTTGGAGACCTCCGTCATGTGGATGCTCTTCTTGTTGCCGTAGATCTTCTTGAGCTTGTCGTCGAGGTTGATGGTCTGGCTGACGTTCAGCTTGTTGCTCTTGAAGTAGTCCCAGAGCTTCTTGATGACCTGCGTGCGCGGCACCGGCTTGGGGCCGATCACTTCGGCCAGCTCGGGCGACGGGGTCAGCTCCTTCAGGAATGCAGGGCTCGGCTTGCGGGCGGACTTCGCGGCAGGCTTCTTCGCGGCAGGCTTCTTCGTCGCGGGCTTCTTGGCGGCCATCGTTCTTCCTTTGTGTGTGCTGCGTTTGAACTTGAAGCCCCCTCCCCAGGGAGCATCCGGTCCTTCCCTCTCGGGAAAACCGAGAGCGGGTGACTAGCACCTCGAAAAGCGAAAAACAGCCCTTCGTGCACTTTTTCGGGGGAGAGTCGCGCCCGGAATGAGCGGCCGCACCATCTTGATTACCGGCGCGAACGGCTTCCTCGGCGCACACCTGGCGAAGGCCCTGACCGCGCGCGGAGACGCCGTGCGCGCCATGGTCCGGGCCGGGAGCGACGCGGGCGCCCTCGACGGCAGCGGCGCCACGGTGGTGCGCGGCGACGTGACCGAGCCGGGCTCGCTGCCGGCGCTGCTCGAGGGCGTCTCCACCGTGTTTCACCTCGCCGGCATCCGCCGCGCCAGCACCCGCGCCGACTTCATGCGCGTCAACGCCGAGGGGACGCGCCACGTGGCCGAGGCCATGGTGCAGGCGCGCGCGAAGCGGCTGGTCTTCGTCGGCTCTCTCGCCGCCAGCGGCCCCTCGCTGGGCGGCGTCCCCCGCGTGGAGTCCGACGCCTTCAACCCGCAGGAGTGGTACGGCGAGTCCAAGGCCGAGGGGGAGCGGCTGGCCTTCACCTTCGATGGCCGGCTGGAGGTCACCAGCTGCCGCCCGTCGCGCATCGTGGGCCCCGGCGACCACGAGAACCTCACCTTTTTCAAGCTGGTGAAGAAGGGCTTCATCCTCCGCATCGGCGGCGCCGAGCGGCGCCTCTCCTTCGTCGACGTGGACGACGTGGACGACCAGCTCCTCCTGCAGGCGGACCGCCCCGAAGCGGTGGGCGAGGCCTTCTTCGCGTCGTCCGACGAGACCTCGACCGTGGAGGAGCTGATGCGCCTGGTGGCGAGCGCCCTGCACCGCTCGCCGCGCACCCTCACCGTCCCGCCGTGGCTCCTGTCGCTGGTGGGCGCGGTGGCCGACCTCATCAGCAACACCACCGGCAGGAAGCTGCCGGTCAACCGCAAGCTGGCGCGCCAGCTCCTCGCGCCCGGCTGGACCTGCAGCATCGACAAGGCGAAGCGGCGCCTGGGCTACCTCCCCAAACGCAGCGTCGCGGAGTCCATCGCCCGCAGCGCGGAGAGCTACGTGCGCCTCGGCTGGCTGTGAGGCGCCGCCCCGTCAGTCGTGCTGCAGCACGGTGAAGGTGTCGCCGGCGCTGGGCGCGAAGTCCCCGTCGGTGTCGGTCCACTCCACGATGTACCAGCTGCCCGGGTACGCGGCCCGGTTGGGCAGCATCACGTTGGCCCAGAACCACGAGCCGGCCAGCGTCCCCGTGCCGGGGCTGCACAGGCCGTAGGCGATGAGCGCCAGCGTGCCCGACGAGGGGTCGATGGCCAGCTCCACCAGGAACACGTCGCGGCGGTCGCCGCCGAGGCCGCCGTCGACCGCGGTGCACTCAGACTGCAGCCGCGTCACCAGGGTGGGGTCGGCCACGCCGGCGTCGGCCGGGAGCCGGCGCTTGAAGTAGAACTCCGAGCCCTGCAGGTTGTTCGCGAAGTACACCGGGGTCACCCGGGTGCTGCGCTCCAGCCAGCGCACCGGCAGATTGGGGAAGGGGCCACCGGCGGTCACCACCGAGTAGGCCCCGCCCAACAGCAACCGGCCGGACGGACCGCCGTCGGGCAGCTGCTGCTCCACCACCGCCGGGTCGTCATCGTTGGCGAAGGTCACCGCGGTGGTGGCCGAGCAGTACTGCGTCAGGGTGGAGGCCAGCACGGTGGTCGCCGCGTTGTCGTTGGGAATCCCGTCGCGGATGGCCACCACGTTCAGGTTGGAGCAGAAATTGGGGAAGGTCTTGTCCTGGCACTGGCTGCCGTCACAGAACTGGTCGGCGCCGCACACCACGCCGCAGGCGCCGCAGTTGTTCAGCGTGGTGACGTTGGTGCACGCGCCGGCGCAGCACCCGCGGTTGCTGCCACAGGCCACGCCACAGGCGCCGCAGTTGGCGGCGTCGTTCTGCAGCGGCGCGCAGTGACCGTTGCAGCAGGTCTCGCCCGAAGCGCAGAGGTTCTCGGCGCCACAGGCCCCCACGCAGGTGCCGTTGTCACAGACGTTGCCCGCCGCGCACTGGGAGTCCGCCGTGCAGCCCTGGCACGAGTGGCTGGGCAGGCACACGCCGCTGGGGCAGTCGGCGCCCGACCTGCACCCCTGCTCGCAGGTGAAGTCCGGGCGACAGTACTGCCCCGAGGGGCAGTTGTCGGTGGCGCCCGGCAGGCAGGCCACGCAGGTGTTGGTGGCGAGCTCGCAGCGCGGGGTGACGCCCCCGCACTGGGAATCAGACAGACACTCCACGCACTGCTGCTGGTGACAGATGCCCTGGGCGCAGTCGCCGTTGCCCACGCACTCCACGCAGGTGCGGCTGAGCGGGTCACACACGGGCGCGTCGCCGGGGCAGGCGGCCGACGTGGTGCACTCCACGCAGGTGCGCGAGGTCGGGTCGCAGGTGGTGAGCGGCGCGTGGTGGCACTGGGAGTCGTCGAGACACTCCACGCACACGCCGGAGCTCGCGTCGCAGAGCTGGCCGACGGGGCAGTTGAGGCCGCCCTCGGAGCAGCCGGGCAGACACTCGCCCTCGACGCAGCGCTCGCCGGGGTTGCAGTGGCCGTCGAGCACGCACTGCACGCACCCTTCTCCCGGCTGGCAGTAGCCCGGCGCGCAGCTGGCGTCGTCGGCGCGACAACCGGGCTGGCAGCTGTTGTCGCTGCACACGTAGCCGCTGGCGCAGTGCTCGTCGGTCGCGCACTCCACGCACAACGAGCGCTGGGTGTCGCAGCGCCCCGCGCCCGTGCAGTCGGTGTCGGCGCTGCAGGAGGCGCCGGGGGTGGCGCACTCACAGGCGAAGGTGGACAGCGCAAAGACGAGGAAGGTGAGGGAGCGGAACGACATCGCCGCCGCCTTTGCACTCTCACTGCACTGCACGTCAAGAGGGCCCCCGCCCGGGCTCCCTCAGCCGCTGAGAAAAAGCGCGGGCTAGGCCTGCTTTTCGGCGGCCAGCGCGGCGAGGTCGACGGGCTTCGCGCCCATGGCGTGGAAGCCGCCGTCGACGCGGATGAGCTCACCGGTGGTGCTGGGCATCCAGTCGCTGAGCAGCGCGCAGGTGGTGCGCGCCACGGCGTCGATGGAGCCGTCGCTGCGCGCGTCCCAGCCCAGCGGGGCCTGCTCGCCCCAGGTGTTCTCGAGGAACTTGAAGCCGGGGATGCCCTTGGCGGCGATGGTGGCGATGGGGCCGGCGGCGAGCGCGTTGACGCGGATCTTCTTCGGCCCGAGGTCGCGCGCCAGGTAGCGCACCACCGCCTCCAGGCCGGCCTTGCACACGCCCATCCAGTCGTAGAGCGGCCAGGCCTGGGTGGAGTTGTCGAAGTCGAGGGTGACGATGCTGCCGCCCTTGTCCATCAGCGGGGCCAGGGCCACCGCCAGCTCCTTGAGCGAGAAGGTGGAGACGCGGAAGGCGTTCTGCACCGACTCCCAGGGCGCGGTGGCGAAGCGACCGCCGAGGGCGTCCTCCGGCGCGAAGGCGATGGCGTGCAGCACCCCGTCGAGGCGACCCCACTTCTGCTTGATGGTGTCGTGCAGCGCCGCGAAGTGCGCGGTGTTGGTGACGTCGAGCTCCAGCACCTCCGGCACGGGGCTCAGCTTCTTCGCGGTGCGCTGGGTGAGCGACATCGGGCGGCCGAAGCTGGTGAGCAACACCTCGGCGCCCTGTGCGAGGGCGTGTTCGGCGACGGAGAAGGCGATGGACTGCGGCGTCAGCACGCCGGTGATGAGCAGCTTCTTTCCGGTCAGGAGCATGGGCCGCGCCTCTAGCACGGCGCCCGGGCGCCAGAGGGCAAACTACTCGCCGGCGCGGAAGGTCAGGGTCAGGCCCAGGGTCCACATCGAGCCGCCCGGCAGCGGGTTGCGCAGCGAGAGCGTGTTGCCGGCCACCTCGCGGTTCTCGTAGTCGAGGTAGTAGCGGTCGAAGTTGAGGAACACGCCGCGCACGAAGAGCCCCACGCCGACGTAGCGCGCGAAGAAGTAGTCGGCGAGGAAGCCCCACTCGAAGACCACGCCGTCCATGCCGCGGTTCTCACCCACCAACCCGTAGCCGACGCCGAAGAAGGTCGAGGCCTCCAGGCCCTCGGTGGGCCGCTTGTCGAGGAAGGCGTCGAGGAGCGCCAGCGGGTGCCAGGCCAGCTTGCCGATGACGAAGCCGCCGCCGCCGCGGCCGTTGTTGGTGAGGTCCCACCCGGTGGCGGTGAGGTCGGCGCCGAGGCTGACGTGGCCCAGGATGTTGTACGCCAGCCCCAGGGACACGGCGTGCGAGGTCACCAGGTCTCCCACGAAGACCCCCGCCCCGCCGGGGTCGCTCTCGCCGGTCTGCGCGTCGAGGCGCGCGCCGTCGACGTCCCAGAAGGTGGGCCCGTACTGGAGCTGGAGCAGGAACCCGCCCTTCGAGAAGTCGGGCGTCTGGGCCGCGGCGGGCGAGGCCAGCAACCCGACCGAAGTGACGAGACACAGAAACGTGGAGCGGGCGCGACAAGGCGCGTAAAGAGTGCTCCGCATGTCATCTCCTGCGGATTCGTTTCTCACTGGCGCCAACATCGATTTCATCGAAGCCCAATACTCCCGGTTTCTCGCCGACCCGAATCAGGTCGACCCGAGCTGGAGGACGCTCTTTGGCACTCTTGAACGAGAAGGGAAACCCCTCATCATCGATGGCTTGACGCTGCCTGCGCCCCGCCGCGCCAACAACGCGGTGGTGACGCAGGAGCCCTCGGCCACGGGCATGGCGCTCCAGTCGAAGGTCGACCAGACGGTGATGGCCTTCCGCCTCCGCGGGCACCTGCTGGCGCAGCTCGACCCGCTGGGCGTGCCGCGCGAGCCGCTGGAGCACGTCGCCGACCTCGGCCTCACCTCCCCCAGTCACTTCACCGACACCGAGCTGGGCACCATGGTGCACGCCTTCGACGCGCTGGGCAGCACGGTGACCGCGCGCGAGGTCGTCGAGCGCCTCCGCAAGACCTACGCGACGCACATCGGCGTGGAGTTCATGCAGATGTACAACTCCGAGCGCCGCCGCTGGCTGCTGCGCCGCATGGAGGGCACGCAGAACACCACCGACTTCACGCTCGCCGAGCAGCGCCGCATGCTGCGCAAGCTGACCGAGGCCGAGACCTTCGAGTCCACCATCCACAGCAAGTTCCAGGGCCAGAAGCGCTTCTCCGCCGAGGGCGGCGAGGTGCAGGTGGCGATGATCCAGGAGTTCCTCGAGCTGGGCGCGACGCTCGGCGTGCGCGAGGTCGTCTTCGGCATGGCCCACCGCGGTCGGCTCAACGTGCTGGCCAACATCCTCGGGAAGCCCGCCGAGGAGATCTTCTCGGAGATCGCCGGCCCCTCGGACCCCAAGGCCTACCTCAACCGGCACGACG
>CALNBU010000657.1 GCA_937875615.1 uncultured Archangium sp. | reverse complement strand
GTCGTCGGTCACCCCCTGCGCGGCCTCGCGGAACACCAGCCGACGCTGCGCGGAGCGCCCCGCGGCGTCGCGCAGGTGCAACGTGAACTCGCCGGTCCCCGGCCGCGCGAGCTGCAGCAGGGTCATCGCGCCACGGCGCTCCGAGCCGAGCTGCACCACTGGCGCTTCTGGGTGCCAGGCCAGCACCGGCGCCCGGGCGTCCGTCTCCAGCCAGGGTCTCTCCGGCGCGTCGAACCAGGCGCGCACGCCGGCGTCGGTGAGCTCCACCGCCGAGGCCCCCCGCACCTCGACCGTCAGGCGTGACGGCTCCGGCGCACGACAGGCGGCCAGGAACAGCAGGAGGCTGAGCGGCGCGCGGCGCACGCCGCGCTGTCTACATCACCGGAGCGGGCGAGACGAAGTCGCGCGCCAGACTGCGGATACGGTGTTGCCAGTTGTAGACCACCTGTCTGGTCACCCCCAGCACCCGGGCGGTCTCGTCGGCGTCGAGGCCGTCGGCGTAGAGGCACTTGAACACCACCTGCCCTTTGGGCGGCAGCTGCGTAGAGAGGAACGCGCCCAGCCGATGCGCATCGGCGCGCGCCACCGTCTGGGCCTCTGGCGAGGGCTGCGGCGCCGGGCCGTCCACCGTCTCCATCACCTCGTGGCGCTCCCGGGTCGCGCTGCGCTGCGCGGCGTTGCCCACCTCGCGCTCGGTCACCATGCCCACGTAGCCCTCCAGCGTGGCGCCGCGCGAAGGGTCCCACTGCGCCAGCTGCCGCGCGCCCCGCTCCAGCAGGCAGACGAAGACCTGCTGGATGAGGTCTCCCGTGTCGAGGGTACGCAGGCGGCCGCGGCGCGCCTGCAGCACCCGCACCCGCGCCCGGACCACCGGGTACAGCCGCTGGACCAGCGCCTGCACCGCGAGGCGGTCACCCGCCGCCGCCGCCGCGATGAGCGCCTGCGCGTCACTCATGGCGGCGCTCCACCACCACCGACCACCAGCCCGACGAGGGCGCCGCGGTCCGGCCTTCCAGCGCGTCCAACGAGGCCTCGTCGTCCGTCACG
>CALNBU010000656.1 GCA_937875615.1 uncultured Archangium sp. | reverse complement strand
CGAAGACCAAGTCTTCTTCCATGCAGAGCCCGGCGGTGGAGAGCTGCATCCTCTCTTCGCTCAAGACCTGGCGCTTCCCTCCAGCCAAGGGCGCGGGCGTGGTCATCACGTACCCCTTCATGTTCAACAGCGTCGGGTACTGAGCTTCTTTGGAGCTTGAAATTGTCGGCGACGTCTGGGCCTCATCGCGCGTCGCTTTCTTCGGGAAAAATCAGTTTCGGGAGAGACCAGTGTTCAGAGCTTTCATTCTGTCGTGTCTCACGCTGGCCGCGCCCGCGCTGGCTCAGCTCGATGAGCTGGAGAATCCGGGCACGGTCAGCGCGATCCAGCAGCGCGCCTACCGCATGCAGCACGAGCTGACGCTCTCGGGCGGCGTGCTGCCGCTCGACGCCTTCTACAAGGGCCTCTACGGGCAGGTGGCCTACACCGCGCACTTCACCGACCACTTCGCCTGGCAGATCGGCCGCTTCGCCTACTCGTACGCCGCCAAGACCAGCCTGCGGGAGCAGCTCGAGCGCGACTTCGGCGTGCTGCCGACGTCCTTCGAGGAGGTGCAGTTCTTCTTCGGCTCGGACGTCATCTGGAAGCCGTTCTACGGAAAGTTCTCGGTGCTCAACAACTGGGTGTGGCACGTCGAGGCCTTCCTGTTGTTGGGGGCCTCGGCCTTCAAGTTCACCAACGTCTTCCGGCCGGGCGTCAACGTGGGCCTGGGCTTCCGGCTGTTCCTCAACCAGTGGGTCAGCCTGCGCCTCGACGTCACCAACAACATCGTGATCCCCATCGGCGGTGGCTCGCAGGCGCTCACCAACGTGATGTGCATCAACCTGGGCCTCGGCTTCAACTTCGGCGCGACGGAGTGACGGGGATGCGACGCTTCGCGCTGCTCCTGCTGCTCTGCTCTGTCCCTGCGCTCGCGCAGGTCGACGCCGGCACGCCGGCCGCGGCGCCTCCGCCGCAGCCGAAGAAGGTCGACCCGAAGTTGTTCGATCAGGCGCTCGCCGACTACTTCGGCAACAACCCCAAGGGCGCCGCGCCGAAGCTCTTCGAGTACGTCGAGAACATGCCGTCGACCGACGAGAACTACGCGTGGGCGCAGTTCTTCCTCGCCAAGGCGCTCATCGATCTCAAGCTGCGTCACGCCGGCGCGGTGTACCTGGCGCGGGTGGCGCGGGAGCGCACCAACCCGGCGGTGCTCCCGAGGACCCTCGAAGAGCTGCGCCGGCTCACCGATCTCCCGCACGACGAGCTGATGATCGACGAGCAGATCTTCGGCGCGCTCGACCTGGGGTTCCTCCCCGAAGAGGTCGCCGGCTACGCGCACTACCAGCAGGGGCTGGTGGACCTCCGCGTCGGCAACGAGCGCTGGGCCACCACGCACTTCTCGAAGCTGCCCGAAGACTCCCCCGAGGCCTCGCGGGCCAGGTACGCCATGCTGGTGACGCGGCTGCGCACCGCCAAGCGCGACCTGCCGAAGGAGACCGTCGACGACTTCTTCGCGCTGGCGAAGGACGAGAAGCTGAAGCTGGAGGCCCGCAACGACGCGATGCTGGCGGTGGCGCGGCTCCGCTACGTACGATCTCGTCAAGCTCCCGGAGCTCGACCCCGGTCGCGCCACGCTGTACCTGGAGGAGGCTTGGACCCGCTACCAGCTGGGTCAGGTTCACGCGGCCATGGGCCTGCTCACCACGCTCGATGCGCCGTCGTTCCGCGACGAGTTTCAACCCGACAAGTACCTGCTCAAGGCGTTGGTGTACCGCGACCTGTGCCACTACCTGCCGGCCAAGCGCGCGGCGAAGGAGCTCACGCGCCGCTACGCCGACTCGCTGGAGGCCGTCCGCGAGCGCACCGAGCTCAAGGACGACGCCCGGCTGCTGCGCGCGGCCTCGGCGCGCGGGGCCACGAAGCGGGCCAGGAAGTTCCTCGACTCGCTGGAGCGCGAGGGCGAGCAGCTCGGTCGCTACGGGGGCACCTTCGGGCCGCAGCTCTTCTCGTACCTGACGCGCCTGTACGATCTCGCCCGGGCCGAGAGCGTGCGCGTCTACGACCAGCGCCTGGCCGAGTCGGTGCGCGGTGAGGCCGACCGCCTGTTGCGCGCCGCGGAGCAGGTGCGGCTGATGGAGTACGAGGTGGGCCTCAAGCTCTACGAGCGGGTGAAGAAGGGCAGCAAGCTGGTGGCGCTCCTGAAGGAAGAGGAGCTCAAGGACGACGAGGTCAGCTTCCGGTTCGTCAACGAGTACTGGAACGACGAGCTGCGCAGCTACCGCTTCTCGCTCAAGTCACGCTGCATCGAGGAGACCGCGCCATGATCGCCCTCCTCGTCGCCCTGACGCTGACGCAGGCGCCCAACAGCAAGCTCGAGAACCCGCTCGTCACCCGGCAGCGGGAGAAGCAGGAGCTGGTGGAGAAGCTGCGGCGCGACATCTTCAAGGTCGACCGCTCCATCGGCGAGACCGACAAGCTGATCGCGAAGTCGCGCAACGCGCCGTACCTCCCCGACCTCCAGTTCCGGCTCGCGGAGCTCTACGTCGAGAAGAGCCGCTACGTGTACTACCTGCAGGCCGAGACCCGGCCGCCGGAGCAGAAGGGCGCGCTGGTCTCGCCGGAGACCAAGCTGCTCAAGCAGAAGGCGGTGTCGATCTACCAGCGCATCCTCCGCGAGTTCCCCGACTTCAAGGACGCCGACAAGGTCACCTTCTACCTCGCGCACGAACAGCGGGAGCTGGGGGAATTCGACAACCTGCTCAAGACCCTGGCCGAGCTGATCAAGAAGTACCCCAGCTCGCCGCTGCGCCTCGACGCCGAGCAGATCCTGGGCGACTACTGGTTCGACAAGGCCGACCTCAAGCAGGCCGAGGAGCACTACCAGGCCATCATCGAGGCGCCGCCGTCGCCGGTGCACGACCTCGCGCGCTACAAAATGGGGTGGATCCGCGTCAACCAGAGCAAGTTCAACGAGGCGGTGAACTACTTCGAGGCGGCCGCGGCCTCCGCGCCGCTGCCTGGCGTCGACGTGAAGAAGGCCCTGTCGGTGAAGCGCGAGGCGCTGCTCGACCTCGTCTATTCGTACACCGAGGCGCGGCCCGCCAAGGGCGCCATCCAGTACTTCGAGAAGCTGTCCGACTCCCGCGCCACCTTCGCGCTGGCGCTCGACAAGCTCGGCAACCGCTACTTCATCAAGCAGCAGTTCGAGTGGGCGATCCCGGCGCTGCGCAAGCTGCTCGAAGTGCAGCCGGACCCCGAGCTGGAGGTGGAGCGCGTCGAGAAGCTCTACGACTCGCTCAAGGCCAGCAAGGGCAAGGTGCTGCCCAAGGCCGAAGACATCGGCTACCTGGTGCGCGCCGCCGTGCAGGTGAAGACCGATGCCGCGCGCGACGAGCCGACGCGGAAGAAGCAGCTCAACGAGCTCGAAGAGATGGCGCGCGACCTCTCGACCTCGCTGCACGTGCAGGCGCAGAAGAAGGACGACAAGGCGCTCTACGCCGACGCCGCCGAGGGCTACGAGCGGTACCTGAGCCTGTTCCGCCCCCGGCAGTTCGCCACGGTGATGATGCAGAATCGGGCCGACGCGCTCTACGCTGCGCGCCGCTACCCGGAGTCTGCGCGTCAGTTCGAGGAGCTCTCGAAGTACCTCGACTCCTCCAGGGCAGAGAAGGTCGAGCCCAGGAAAGATGAAGCGGGCGCTGGGAAGGCCGCGGCGGCGAAGGACCCCAAGCTGGCCGCGGTGGCGTCAGTGACCAACACCGCCGGGAGCAAGACCATCGACGGCGCGATGAAGACGCACGAAGAGGCGCTCTACGGCGCGCTGCTCTCGCACTACACCTCGCTCAAGCCCGGTGAGGTGGAGCGGCTCAACGCCTTCGAGGTGGCCGACGCGCGGCAGGCGCTCAAGCTGCTCGGGGCGCAGTACATCGGGCGCTACGCCACCAGCAAGCACGCGCTGGAGGTGAAGTTCAACATCGCCCGTGCCACCTACGAAGATGGTGAGTACAAGAGGTCTGCGGAGCTCTTCAGGGAGTTCGCGCTCAGCCACCCGGACCACAAGGACGCGCCGGTGGCCGGCAACCTCGCCTTCGACTCGCTCCGTCAGCTCAATGACTTCAGCGGCATCGAGGCGTACGGCAAGGCGTTCCTCGCCGCCAACCTCCCGCCGGCCTTCAAGGCCGACGTGCAGAAGATCCTCACCCAGAGCAAGAGCGACGCGCTGGGCGAGCTGGCGCTCAAGTCTTCTGAGGAGACCGGCGACGTCATCACCGGTCTGCTCAAGGTGGCCGACGAGAACAAGGGCCAGGAGATCGGCGAGAAGGCGCTCTACGGCGCCTTCGCGGCCGCGCGCGACAAGCGGGATCTCCGCAAGGAGCGGGAGGTGGGTGAGCGCTTCGTCAAGGAGTACGCGAAGTCGCAGTACCTCTCGGACGTGATGATCACCCTGGGGCGCCACGCCGCCGAGGCAGGGCGCTTCCAGGACGCCGCCTCGTGGTTCGAGCAGATCGGCCGTCAGTTCGCCGGCGACGCCACCGGCCTCGACTCGCTGCTGTCGTCGGCGCGCCTGCGCACCGCGATGGGCGACTTCACCGGGGCGGTGAAGGTGCTGGAGACCACGCTCGAGCAGGCGGGCCCGCGCAAGGCCGAGGTGCTGGTGTTGTTGGCGCAGACGCACATGAAGATGAAGCAGCCCGCCAAGGCCCGCGCGACCGCCGAGCAGGCGCTCAAGGTCGATCGCACCAACGCCGCCGCCGCCGCCATCGTGGTGGAGGTGGCCGCCGCCAACCCGGGCGAGAAGTTCGAGCCGCTGGTGGCGATGATGAGCGCGGTGGCCAACTCGCCCAACGGGGTGGGCGACGACGCGGCGAAGGGCCTCTGGTACGTGGGCGACATCCTCTACAGGCGCTTCAAGGCGCTCCCCAACGACAAGGTCGACGAGAAGGTGGAGGCCCTCACCCAGATGCAGGGGGTCTTCCAGCAGGCCGCGTCGATGGGCAGCGCCGAGTGGGCGGTGGCGTCGCTCTGGCGCATCGGCAACGGGCTGGCGCACATCGCCGACGCGGTCGACGCCACGCCGGCGCCCGACGGCCTCAAGCCCGCGGAGGTGGAGCAGTTCCGCGAGGCGGTGAAGGCGCAGGTGGACCCGCTGCGGGCCAACGCCGAGAACGCGTACACCACCTGCGTGGCGCGCGCGGAGTCGCTGGAGGTCTTCACGCCCGCGGCCATCGGCTGCCGCAAGAGGTCCGACGAGGCGTCGTCTCCGCTGGCCGCCGCACCGCCGGAGCGCGCGGTCAACGTGGAGGAGCTGCAGAAGAAGGCGGAGACCTCGCAGGGAGCGGGAGACTTCGAGGCCCTCGGCCTCGCGTACCTGGGGGCCGGGCAGGTGAACAACGCCATCCTCAACCTCAACCGCGCCATCGAACTCGACGACGCGCGCGCCTCTTCGCACTCGGCGCTGGGCTACGCCTTCCTGCTCACCGGAGACTCCGGCGCGGCGCTCGCGGAGTATGGGCGCGCCCTGGAGGCCGACCCGACCTTCGACAAGGCGCGCGGCAACCTGGCGGCGCTGCTGTGTCGATACCTCGATCGCGACGGCGCCAAGCGGGAGCTCTCGGTGGTGAAGGACCAGGCCGCGCTCACCGGGCCCGAGGTCGATGGAGAGTGGAGGTCGTGCAAGTGACGGTGCGCGCTCCGCACGTGTTGCTCTGCGCGCTGGTGTGCGCCGGGGCGTGCGGCGACCCCGGCGAGCCGGAGCCCACCCACTGGCTGGAGGGCAGCCTGCTGCAGGTGATGGACCTGGGCTACGACGAGGCCCGCATCCGCTTCGCCGCCGAGGACGTGTCGCTGACCTTCGTGCGGTTGAAGACGCTGCGCGCGGTGCCCGCCACCGACGGCGGCGAGCCGCAGGAGGCCGGCACCACCGAGGAGTACCCGCTGGTGGTGGCCTACCGCTTCGTGGGCGAGGGTCGGGCTCCGGCGGGCAACCAGGACCTGGATCTCACCGCCGTCGATGACACCGGACGTCAGCGGGGCGTCGTCTCGCGCAACGTGTCGAATGATCCGCGCAACGTCTTCCCCGGCCTCGTGCGCGGGCGTCTGGTCTTCCACGACGCCCTGCAGCCGCAGTCCACCGTGACCGGCAGCTTTCACGTCACCTTCGAGAATGGCGTCGAGGTGGCGAGCGGCCGCACGGTCTTCACGAACGCCTGGAGCGCATTGGTGCAACCATGATTCGAGTCCTCTGTCTCCTCGCCCTTGTCTCGAGCGGGTGTGCGCTGCGGCGCGTGCCGCTCGACGTGCTCTCGAAGCTCCCCTACGAGGCGAAGATCGAGCTGTTGGAGGCGGAGAACGACCTCGCCGTCGCCGTCGACCGCCTCGACGAGGCGAAGGCGGAGGTGAGCCGGGCCGCGCAGCAGATCCGCCGCGCGAAGGATCGCGAGCGCGCCGCCGACTTCGAGCTGGGGAACGCGAAGGACGCCGACTCGAAGGAGATCGCCCGGCTGGCGCTGACCGAGGCCGACCGGCGCGTCACCTGGCTGCGCGCGCGACAGGAGCTCAACGTCTCGGAGGAGTCGCTCGCCACCCGGGGCCTGCGCTGCGCGGAGGCCCGCTATGAGCTCGCGCGGTTGACCGCGGCGCGCAAGGCGAAGCTGGAGGGGAGCGAGCGGCTCGAGCCCGCCGACTTCGAGGGGCAGCTCAAGCAGTGTGAAGGTGAGTACGCGCAGCTCAAGGAGGGCCTCCGGAAGTCGGGTCAGGAGGCAGAGGCCATCAAGGCGAAGTGGGAAGAGGCCCGGGCGGCGCTCGCGAAGAAGACGTTCGACGCGCGCGCCAGCCCCTTCGTGGAGTGACCATGCACGCGCTTGTCGTCGCACTGTTGTTGGGCCAGCAGCCGGACGCCGCCGCGCTGAAGCGGACGGTAGAGGTCGAGGCCGCCGCCGTGGAGCGCGCGCCGGAGGACACCGAGGCGCTCTACCGGCTGGGCCTCGCGCACCTCTCGCTGGGACAAGCGAAGAAGGCCGTGGCGGCGCTGGAGCAGCTGGTCAAGGCAGACCCGGAGTCGCTCGACGGCAAGCTGTTGCTGGCCCGGGCCTATCGGGCGGCGGGCGACGTCGACAAGGCGAAGACGTTGCTCGACCGGGCCATCCTCGAGGTGCCCGACGACGCCTCGCTGCACGCCGAGCGGGGGTTGCTGGCGCGCGGAATGGGCGAGCTGTCTGTGGCCGTCACCCACTTCACCCGGGCCAGCGAGCTGTCGCCGGGCGACGCCAACCTGCTCTTCAACCTGGGCGAGGCGCTGCAGGCGGGGCGCAACCTCGAGCAGGCCATCGTCACCTACAAGAAGGCGCTGGCGCTCAAGGGGGAGCTGACGCAGGCGCGGGTCAACCTGGGCAAGGCGCTGGCGGAGAAGGGCCTGTACGGCGAGGCGAAGGAGGTGCTCACGCAGGTGAACCGCGACACCCTGGGCGACGCAGAGGCGCACTACAACCTGGGCGTCATCTACATGCGGGAGGGCAGCGTCGCGCAGGCGGTGACGGAGTTCGAGCGGGCGTTGGCGGTGGCGCCGAAGCACGCGCAGGCGCTCAACAACCTGGGCGTCGCGTCCGACGCGCGGGGTGAGACCAGGAAGGCGCTCGAGTGGTTCAAGAAGGCCACGGCGGCAGACCCCACCTTCGCCGAGGCGCACTTCAACACCGGCATGAGCCTGATGGCGCTCAACCAGGAGCGCGCCGCGGCCGCGGCCTTCGAGAAGGCGCTCAAGCTCGAGCCGGGCAGCGAGGGTCCGTACCTCCAGCTGGGTGGGCTGTACCTCAAGCAGGGAAAGAAGGACCGCGCGCTGGAGGCCTTCAAGAAGGCCATCGCCACCGTGGAGCAGGAGGACCAGAAGGCGGGGGCCTTCAAGCTGCTGCGTCGCTGGAACGAGCGGAAGAGCAACAGCGACGCCTACCGGGGGCTGGCCCTGACCTACCTGGCGATGGGCAAGGTGGAAGACGCGGTGGCGACGCTCAAGGCCGCGGTGGACAAGCTCCCGAAGGACCCCTCCGCGCGCGCGGCGCTGGGCGAGGCGCTGCTGGCGCAGAAGGACTTCGACGGGGCCATCGCGCAGTTCAAGGAGCGGGTGACGCTGGAGCCCACCACCGAGGCCCGGTTGGACCTCGCCAACGCCTGGGTGAAGAAGCGGGTAGTGAAGGAGGCCGAGCCGCTCTACCGGGAGGTGCTGAAGGCCGAGCCGGGCAACCGTGACGCGCGCATGGGGCTGGTGGACCTCTGGCTGTCCATGGGCCGCTACGCCGACGCCGAGGGGCTCCTCAAGGAGGCGCTCAAGGACGACGAGAACGACGTGCAGGCGCTCTCGCGCTTC
>CALNBU010000655.1 GCA_937875615.1 uncultured Archangium sp. | reverse complement strand
CAACGTCTCGGGCAGCGCGCCGCAGTTGACCGCGACGAAGGGCGCGTCCTTGCGGCGGCTCTCCTGGTGCAGCGCGCGCGCCACCAGCTCCTTGCCCACGCCGCTCTCGCCGGTGATGAGCGCGGTGGTGGTGGTGTCGGCCACCCGGTGCAGCACGCGGAACAGCTCGCGCATGGGCTGGCTCTTGCCCAGCAGCTCGGCGAAGCGCGGCGGGCCCTCCGCCAGCTGGCGCTTGAGCCGCCCGACCTCCTGCTGCAGCGAGCGGTGCTTGATGGCCCGCTCCAGGGTGAGCGAGAGCGTGTCGAACTCGAAGGGCTTGGTGAGGAAGTCGTAGGCCCCCAGGCGGATGGCGCGCACCGCGGCCTCGATGCTCCCGAAGCCGGTGATGAGCACCACCGGCAGGGTGGGGTCATGGGCCACCAGCTCGCGGCACAGCTCCAGCCCGCTCTCGTCGCCGATGTTCAGGTCGCTCACCACCGCGGCGTAGTTCTCGCTGCCGTCGAACCGGGCCAGGGCCTTGCGCGTCGAGGTCACCCACTCCACGGCGTAGCCGCGCGTGTCGAGGTCATGCGCGAGCATCTCGCACATGTTCGGGTCGTCATCGACGAGCAGCACCTTCTGGCGCTCACGCGGGGAGGTAGATGATGAATTGGCTGCCTTTTCCAAGTTCGCTCTCCACTGCAATCCAACCGTGATGGTCACGCACGATGCCCTGTGCGACTGACAAGCCCAGCCCCGTGCCTTCACCGGTGTCCTTCGTGGTGAAGAATGGCTCGAAGATGCGCTTGCGCTGCTCGTCGGTGATGCCGCTGCCGCTGTCGCTCACCACGATGCCCGCGTAGGTGCGCACCGGGAGCCCGGTGTCGGGGGGCGGGGAGGAGCGCTCCGTCAGCGAGAGGGTGACGGTGCCGCCCATGGGCGTGGCGTGAATGGCGTTGGAGATGATGTTGATCATCACCTGCATCATCTGGCTGCCGTCGAACTCCACCACCCGGGGCTCGTCGAGGCCGGCGGTGGTCAGCACGATGTGCTTCTTGGCCGCCACCGGCTCCAGCAGCGACACCGTCTGGCGCATCAGCGTGCGGACGTCGAAGCGGCCCAGGCGGGGCTCCCGGCGCCGCGCGAAGTCGAGCAGCTGACGGATGATGGCCGCCATGCGGTCGGCCTGCTCGGCGATGGTCTTGGCCGTGGGCGTGAGCTGATCCGGAGGCACCGTGCCGGAGGCGATCTGCCGCGCGCGCCCCCCGACGATGGACAGCGGGGTCCCCAGCTCGTGCGCGATGCCCGCGGCCAGCTTGCCCACCATGGCGAGGCGGTCGGCGCGCCGGAGCTCGGAGAGCGTGTTGCTGGCGGCCCGGCGCAGCACCAGCTGGTTGCTGGTGTGTCGCGCCAGGCGCTGGAGCGCGTCGAGGTTGACGGTGTCCGTTTCGCAGTGCACCACCAGACCGCCGAGGAGCTCGTCGTTGATGTCGAGCACCGGCAGCCAGGTCAGGGCCCCGGTGCGCACCGGCTGGTGGTGCTCGCGCGTCGACTCGATGAACGCGGCGCCGCCCTCGGCCAACACGCCGGCGACGATCTCCCAGTGGCCGTCGCTCAGCGACACCACGCCCACCTGGGCGCCGGGCGTCAGCGCCAGCGCCAGCGAGGCGATGTCTTCGAGATCCTGTCGGGGCACGATGCCCGCCATCGTCGGACGCACGCCGTCTCGATTTGCAAGCGGTTCGCCAGCTTCAAACTCCGCTGATTTCAATGATGTAGAGGTCGCCATGACCCGATTGCATGTAGCAAAAAACTTCATTGTCGGGAGATGCGTGCAGCGGTGCAATCACTCGACAGGCGCGTCGGCGGGTCGAAACGCCTGAAGCGCCCGCACCGTGCGGCGGCCCACGTCGGCCGCGTCCAGTGGCAGCGGTACGAAGTCGAAGATGCCGCGCCCGATGGCGTTGGCGATGAAGCCCAGGTCGGAGTCGTCGGCGCACAGCAACACCGAGCGGTCCGGCCGCTCCTGCAGGGACGCGCTGCAGCGCGCCAGCGCGTCGTCGTTGCTGGCGCCGGCCACCAGGGCGATGCCCCCCGGCTCGTCGGCGCCGGCCTCGCGCGCCCCCACCGCCACCAGCGCCTCGCGCAGCGCGAAGGCCAGCTCCGGCGGGGCGCCGTCGAGCAGCAGCTTCACCGCGGGCGCGTCGGCCTCGGCGGCGACGAAGCGGTGGGCGGGCTCCTCGAAGCCCACCTCTCGGTAGCTCGGCTCGGTCAGGGAAGACGACAGCGCTGCACGCATCTCGGCGGCGGAGGCGAAGCGGGCGTCCCGGGGCTTGGAGAGCGCGCGGCGCAGCACGCTCTCGAAGGCGCGGGGCACGCCCTCGATGAAGAGCTCGGAGAAGGTCGGTGGTTCGCGGAAGAGGTGCGCCTGCAGCACCTGCACCGCGTGCAACGACGAGAAGGGCGGGCGCCCGGCCAGCAGCTCGAACAACACGCAGGCCAGGGAATAGAGGTCGGAGCGCACGTCGAGGCGCTCGCCCGAGACCTGCTCCGGAGACATGTAGGCGGCGGTGCCCAGCTGCTGGCCCTCTTCGGTCAGCCGCATCTGGCTGGTGGGGAGCTGGAGCTGCGCGATGCCGAAGTCCACCACCCGCACGAAGGGGTACGACTTGCTGTGGTCCAGCATCAGGTTCGCGGGCTTCAGGTCGCGGTGGATGATGTTCTGGGCGTGGGCCACCTCCAGCACCGTCAGCACCTGCCGCGCGATCTCCAGCACGTCGTCGAAGGCGAGCGCCCCCTCGCGGGCCAGGTACTGGTCGAGCGACTCGCCCTGCACCAGCTCCATGGCGATGTAGGGCCGCGGCGCCTCCACGTTGAGCTCGTGCACGCCCACCACGTGGGGGTGCTCCAGTTTGGCCAGCACCCGCGCCTCGTTGGCGAAGCGGGCGATGACCTCCGGGTAGGCGCTGATGTGCTGGTGCAGCACCTTGAGGGCCACGCGGCGCTGGAGCCCCGGCTGCTCGGCCTCGTACACCGTGCCTGCGCCGCCTTCGGCGATGCGGCGGATGATGCGGTACGGCGGGATGTCCGGGAACATGGTGGTGAGGCGCGGTGTAGTGGAAAACGTGCGGGGCCGCAGCGTTGACCGGTGTCAGAACTCCGGGAGGCGCGCCACGGCATGCGTAGCTCGAGGCGCTTCGTCGGCGCCGGGCTCTCTCGGATGACGAGGGTGGAATCGTCGAGCGCGTGCGCTGAGGCGCAGGTCAGGCTTCGACTACGCGCTCGAAGAGCGTGCCCTCCGCCGAGTGGTGTCGCACCGTCGCGGTCCGCGCGTGGGGGTCGAGCGCGAGCGTCACGTAGTTGCGCCGCGCGGTGGAGAACTCCCAGGGGTCTCCCGAGGGGTAGCTCGGGCAGGGGTTCGGCGCGTTGGCGCCAGGCCCCGCCAGCACCTCGAACACCGAGGCGCCGGGCCCGCGCGCCGCGACCCGACCGAAGCTGCCGAGGTGGAAGTCACCGGACACCACCAGCAGCCCCGGGGTGCCCTCGATGCCCTCCAGCAGGGCGCGCCGCTGCTCCGGGTAGGCCAGCCAGTGGTCCTGGTTGAACGGCGCGAAGAAGGGGAAGTCGAAGGCCCCGATGGGCACGGTGTTGACGAGAATCTTGAACGTCGCGTCGCTGCCGCGCACGCCGTCCACCAGCCAGCGCAGCTGCTCCGGCGAGATGTAGTGTCCGCGCCGCGCGTCCCGCTCCGCGCGGCCGTCGAGCACGAAGAGCTCCGCGGTGCGGCCCCAGCGCAGCGACCTCCAGAGGTGCTCGCCCACGCGCGCGGGCTGGTGTTCGAGCCAGGCGTCGCGCGCCGCCGCCAGCACCCGGGCGCGCACCGCGTCTCCCTGCCAGTTGTTGGTGACCTCGTGGTCGTCCCAGATGGCCACCAGGGAGGTCGACGCGCGCAGCGCCCGGTAGGCGTCGCTGTCGAGGCCGAGCGCCCACTTCTGTCGGAACGCCTCCAGGTGCTCGGCGCCATCGTTGTAGACGGCGTCACCCAGGAAGATGAAGGCGTCGAGGTCCGTCCGGGCGGCGGCGTGGGCGAGCGCGTCGTGCGGGTGGTTCCAGTGGATGCACGAGGTGGCGCCGAAGGTGAGCGGCTCGAGCGAATCCGGGGCCAGCGCGGTGCGGAAGCGGCCGGGCTGGCTGACGCCGCCTTCGCCCTCGAACGAGAAGCGGTGCCAGGTCGCCGCGGGGAGCCCGTCGCAGAGCACGCGGGCGAAGCCGTCCGCGGGCGTCACCTCGATGGCGCGTGCGTCCTCCGGCTGTTGGTCTTCATTCCATACGCGCAGGACCAGCGGTCCCCCGGCGGCGTGCTTCGTCCACAGCACGGCGCCCTCCGCGGTGACGTCTCCCGCGGCCACGCCGAGCGGGAAGGGCCCCGGCGCGGGCCCGACGCAGCCGCTCAGCGCCGCGCCGCCGGTCGCCAGCAGGACGTCTCGTCGGGTCAGCGTCATGGGGCGGTGGCGCCCCGGAACAGGCCGACGACGCCCAGCACGTCGACGGAGAGCCCGGCGCCCACGGTGCCCGCCAGGGCGCCCAGCATCGCCGCCTGCCCCGTGGAGAAGTCCGCCTGCTCCACGGCCGCAGCGATGGTGAGGGTGAGGGCGCCCAGGGCCAGCGCCAGCGCCGGCCATCTCGCCCAGCGCCACCAGTCGGCGCGCAGCGCGCCGGGCTCGTGCCCCGAGAGCCGGTAGAGCTCCGGGAGCACCAGCGCCGAGAGCGCCAGCTGCAGCGCGCCGCCCACGGCGACGCCGGCGGCGAGGCACAACGGGCGGGGGCTGCCGAGGAGCGCGGTGCAGGTCGACGGCATCGCCCAGGTGACGCTCAGCGCCGCCCCGGAGGTCACGCCGGCGGCGAGCATCGAGAGCGCGAAGGGGACGCCCGGCGGGGCATCGGCCGCGCGCGCGCTCGCCGCCAGCATGGTCGTCAGCAGCAGCGCCCGGGCGATCCGCACCGCGGCAGTAGAGAACGTGGCGGTGGTGGCGTCCACGGCTTCGTGCAGGTCGCGCCGGAGCGCGATGTGGGCTACGCGTGGCGCCATGGAACGGCTCTCTTCGGTGCGGTGGCTGATGGCGCTGGGCTTCCTCTGCGGCGCGGCGCTGGCGTCGTGCGGCGAGCCTGCCCCGACGTCGTGCTCTGCCACCACCTGCGGCGGGTGTTGCGATGCCACCGGGCGCTGTCTTTCCGGCACCGCGGTGGACGCCTGCGGCGTCGAAGGGCAGAGCTGTGGTCGCTGCGGCGCCGGCACCACCTGCCAGGCCGGGGCCTGCGCCGTCGACGAGGGCGGCGGTGACGGCGGGAGCAGCGGCTGTCGGCAGATTGCCAGCGTCAGCCTCCCCGCGTCGAACGAGCTGCTGCTGGAGTACCGCCGCTTCGCCAGCGACACCGGGTTCTACAACTTCGCGCTCTGGGGCGTCGGCGCCGGGACGTCGCCGTTCGACGCGGTGCGGGTCGAGGTGGTGTACCCGGACGGCCAGTCGCCGCTCACGCCGCCGCTGAGCCAGAGCTTCAGCGCGCAGGGGTACCAGGCCTGTCTGGTGTGCATGCTGTACCAGGAGGGCTGTGACGACACCGGACAGTGCGCGCGCACCTACCTCGCGCAGGCCGGCTCGGTGAGCATCTCCCGGGCAGATCGCGCGGAGGCGGGGCGCATCATCGGCAGCGCCACGAACGTGCGCTTCAACCAGTGGAACATCGAGACGGACACCGCCGTAGGCAGCGCGTGCGTCGAGGTGGGGAGCATCGGCCCCTGGAACTCGGGTTGGAACGCCGACGGCGGCGAGCCGCCTCCGTGAGCGCACTCCGGGACCGGGCGGGGGAGTGGTGACATGATGGGCGGCCTGGTGAATGAGACGGAGTCGCCGCGCGGCATCTCGTTGTACGGGCGCCTGGTGGGCCTGCTGGTGGCGGCGACGGTGGGGCCGTTGCTGTTCCTGGGTTGGCAGGCCATCGAGCGGAACCGCGCCGCGCTGACCGTCGACGCGCAGCACTTCGGGCGGGTGCTGGTGGAGCGCGCCGCCGCCGGCATCCAGCACGAGCTCGACAGCGCGGAGTCGGCGCTGGAGTCCATCGCCACCACCGTGGGGAGCGCCGACGCCTCGAACGAGGCGGTGCAGTCTCAGGTGGCCGCGGCGCAGCTCGAGGCCTGGGGGCGGAGCGGCTTCGTGGCGCTCTACGACGTCAGCGGGGCGCGGCAGGGGTCGATTCGTCTCGCGGGCGCCGAGGGGCGCGGGCCCGACACGCTGCCGGACGCGCTGCGTGGCGAAGGGCTCCGCATCGGCCGGGTGGAGCAGCGCCCGTGGGGCCCGGTGTTGCCGATGGCGGTGCCGGTGCGCCGCGACGAGGTGGTGCGTTTCTGGTTGTTGGCGGAGCTGGAGCTGACGCCGCTGTGCGTGCGCCTGGGCTCGCTGGGCGAGACGCCGCCCCTGCGGGACACCCACGCGCTCTTCGCGGTCGACGACGAGCGCCGGCTGGTGTTGTCGGTCGACGCCCAGCGGGTGGGCGCCGACGAGCGCGACCACCCGGTGTTCAAGGCCCTCGCCGGAGACGTGCGCTTCCACCAGCCGATGACGGTGGTGACCGACTTCACGGAGCCGGATGGCGACATGCTCGCGGCGGTCACCACCATCCCCGGTGCGGGGTGGGCGGTGGTGGCCCGGCAGTCACATCAGAGCGCCTATGCTTCGCTGCACTCGCTCATCGCTGCCATCGCCCGCACCGTGCTGGTCACCGCGCTGGCGGCGCTGGCCATCGGGCTGTTGGGAGGCCGCTGGTTGGTCCGGCCGCTGCGGGCCCTGGTCTCGGCGACCCGCCGCATCGCGCTCCGGGAGTGGACGCGGGTGGCGCCGGAGGTCAGCCGTCGCACCGACGAGGTGGGCACCCTGGCGCGCGCGGTCGACTCCATGAGCGCCTCGCTGGAGAAGAGCGTCGCGGAGCTGGTGCAGCAGACCCGGGCCCGGGTGGCGCTGGCCCGCTACCTCCCGGCCGACGTGGTGGAGCAGGTGGTGGCGGAGCCCTCGAAGCTCGAGCTGGGCGGCCGTCGTCGGCTGGTCACCGTGCTCTTCGCGGACGTGGTGGGCTTCACCCAGATGTCCGAGCACCTCCCGCCGGAGCGCATTGTTTCGGTGCTCAATGAATATTTCACCATCGCGACCGAGATCGTCCATCACCATGGTGGCATCATCGACAAGTTCATCGGAGATTGTGTGATGGCCGTGTGGGGACTGCCTGAGGAGAAGCCGGACGACGCGCGTCGTGCGCTGGCGGCGGCGGAGGCGCTGAGTCGCTGGACCGACGCGTGCGCGCGGCGCTGGCGCACCAACTACGGCGTGCACCTCCAGCTGGCGATGGGGCTCCACACGGGGTTGGTGGTGGCGGGCAACGTCGGCAGCGAGCGACGCCTGGAGTACACCGTCATCGGAGACACGGTGAACGTCGCGGCGCGCCTCGAGGCCTCGGCCGCCCCCGGGCAGATCCTGGTCAGCGAGTCGACGCGCCAGGCGCTGGGCCACCTCCGAGGTCTGTCTCCGCTGGGGGCCCGGCAGCTCCGCGGTCGCACGCAGTCCATCCGGGTCTATGAGGTGAGTCGATGAAGCTCCTGTTGGTGGTCTGGTGGTTGGCGGCGGCGCCGGAGCCCTCGCGCGCAGAGACGGAACGTCCGGATACCTACACCGTGCAGTCGGGCGACTCCTGCGCGACCATCGCGGCGCGCTTCTGGGGCGCCACGTCGCGCATCGACGAGCTCCATCGCTACAACAACCTGGGCCCGACGCCGCACCGGCTGGTGGCCGGGCAGGTGCTGCGGCTCCGGCACCCCGACCCCAACACGCCCGACGCCACGTTGACCTTCGTGAAGCCCGCCGTGCGCGCGCGGAAGACCGCGGAGTGGGAGCCGGCCACGCTGGGCATGGGGCTGTTCCGGCTCAACGAGGTGAACACCATGCGGCGCGCGGGCGCCGAGCTCACGTTGCGCGACCAGAGCCAGTTGCTGCTCGACGAGAACGCGCTGGTGGTCATCTACGGTGAGCCCAACGCGCAGTTCGTCACCCGGGGGCCGGCCATCGTCGAGGGCGAGGTGCGGATGGCGCTCTCGGGGGCCCGCGCGGTGGAGCTGCCGGGCGGCGGGACGCTCACCGCCACCAGAGCCGACGGCGTGGCGGCGGTGGATGGCGCGCGCACCTCGCGGGTGTCGATCTTCGACGGAGACGTGGTGGTGGAGTCCCAGAAGGTAGCGGTGCGACTCAAGCGCGACGAGGGCACGGTGGTCCGGCACGGCGCGCCGCCGCTCCCGCCGAGGCCGCTGCCGATGCCGCCGGAGCTGCACGACGTCGCGGCGGTCACCGGGCAGGACGGCGTGGCCAACGTGCGGGTGGCGTGGAGCGCCGTGCCCAACGCCGCGCGCTACCGGGTGCAACTGGCGCGCGACGCGCGGTTCCTCGACCTCGCGGTGAACGAGATGACCTCGGGCGAGTCGCTGGAGCTGCACCGGTTGTCGCCGGGCCGCTACCAGCTGCGGGTCATCGCCTTCGACGCGGAGGGGCTGCAGGGGCGCGCCGCCGAGGCGAAGCCGCTCGACGTGGTGTCCCTGGGGTTGGGCCCGGACGCGTCCGGCGTGGTGGCGCTGCGCGCGGGGGTGACGCCGCGCTTCGTGGGGCCGCCGGGCTTCTCGCTCTCGCCTGCGCCGCAGACGTTGCCCGCGGGGCAGCATCAGGTGGAGGTGCGCGACGGCGCGGGCGCGGTGGTGTCGACGGTGCGCGTCTCGGTGCGCCCCCTCGCGCCCACGGTGCGGGTGGAGGCCGGCACGACCGTGCTGGAGTTCTCAGAGGCGCTCGACGACGCCAGCGCGCTCTCGCTGCGCGACGCCGGGGGAGAGGTGCCGTTGCGCCAGTTGACCCCTCGGCGCTTCGAGGTCGGGCGCGCCACCTCCGGCCCGGCCACGCTGCGCTGGGGCAGCTTCGACCTGCTGCGCTTCGGGCGCGCTTCGGGCGGCGAGAAATAGCCACCACCGATTCGGCGAGCTCAGGCGCCGGGTCCGGGAGACTTCTCGAGAAACACGCGCAGGTTGGCGGCGCCGCCGGGCGTCACCACCGCCCAGCGCTCCACGGTGAGGTAGCCGGCCAGCTCGATGCGCACCTGATGCGGGCCCGCCGACAAGGTCAGGGTCCGCGGTGAGGTCCCCTGCGGCCGGCCGGCCACGAAGATGTTGGCGCTCTCGGCGCGGCCCCGGGCGGTCACCACCACCCGGAGCTGCCCGGCGTTCGGAGGCGGCGGGGCCTCGACGGGCGGCGCCGGTGGCGGCTCCGGGGCTGAGGCCGGCGGCGGTTCGGGTTCGGCGCGCGGCGCGTCGTCGAGGCGCAGCACCACGGTGTGTTGCTCTTCCTCTTCCCTCGCCGCCGGCACCGAGCGGATGTCGCTGTTGGCGGCCTCGGGCACGCTGTCCGTCGCCAGCGGAGGCGGCGGCGCCTTCGCCGCGGTGCGCGTGCCCCGGGTGACGCGGGTGCGCTCGGGGTGAGAGACGTCGAAGGCCTGGGCCAGGTCGATCTTCCGGACCCCGGCGTTGGCCTCCAGGTCGGCGATGAAGTGCAGCACGTCACCACTCCGCTCTTCGCGGCGCTTCGCCAGACCGCGCACGATGACCTGCGAGACGCGCGCGGGCACCGAGGGCACCAGCTCGGTGGCGCTGGGCGGCGGGGAGTTCTTGTGGCCGTACAGCACCTCGAAGTTGTTGTTACCGAGGTACGGGGGGCGACCGGTCAACAGCTCGAAGGTGACCGCCGCCAGCGCGTACACGTCGGTGCGCTGGTCGATGTCCTCGACGCCCAAGATCTGCTCGGGCGACATGTAATACGGCGTGCCCACCATGGCGCCGGGCCGGGTCAGCCCCGGGTTGGCCACGTCGCGCACCACGCCGAGGTCGAGGATGGTCACCCGCCCGCGGCTGGCGAGGAACACGTTCTGCGGCTTGATGTCGCGGTGGACGAGGCCCTGGCTGTGCAGGAACGAGAGGCCCGCGGCGATCTGCTTGACGATGGCCACCGTCTCCGCGAGCCCGATGCGCGGCCCGTGTCGCTCCAGCACCTCGGAGAGCGTCAGCCCGTCGAGGAACTCCATCACGATGAAGGGGAGGACACCGCGCCGGCCGTGGCCGTGGAAGGCCACCAGGTTGGGGTGGCGCAGGCGCGTCAGCTGGCCGGCCTCCCGCTCGAAGCGCGCCACCACCTTGGGCTTGCGACAGTGCTCCGGCGCCAGGATCTTCACCGCCACCAGCTCGTTGGTGGTCAGGTCCCGGCCGCGGAAGACGCTGCCCATCGCGCCCTGCCCGACGCGCGTCTCCAGCCGCCAGCGCCCATCGAGGACCTCGCCCGGCGCGACGTGGATGACGACCGTATGCTCGGGAGCCTCTGCGGACACGGCGCGTCGACTCTACACGCTGCGGCGCGGGCCGCGCGCGTCAACGAGCAGCTGGCCATCGTGCGAACCCAGCACCACCACGCCCAGCTTCGGCAGCTCCACCCGACGCCCGGACTCGCGCAGCAGCGCGCGCAGCGGCCGGTGCTCGAGGCGCGCGGCGTGGTGGCGCACCGGAGGCAGCCTGGGGTGGCCGAAGACGTTGTAGGCCGAGAGATCCCTGGTGCGTGAAGGGTAGCGGGGCAGCGGCTGCAGGGTCTCTCCGGGGCGGATCTTCCTCCGGGCGCCCGCCCAGCTCGGGCCGACGAAGAGGCGGCGCACCAGCTCTTCCTGGCGCGCGGAGCCGAGGGCGAAGGAGCCGCGGCACTGCGCGGTGCCGCAGAAGCACGGGTGCCAGTCTTCGCCGGGCTCGGGCTTCGTCATCCAGTAGTCGAAGGTGAGCTCCTCGCCCGCGAAGACGCGGCGGATGGTGGTGGCCAGCACGTGGCCCCGGAAGGGGTACAGGCCGGCGTTGGGCGCGCAGGAGTGGTTGATGACGTGGACGCCGACGGTGCGCCGCGGCGAGGGCGGGTACACCCAGCGGTAGAGCGAGAGCATCATCGCGTAGAGCTGACCGACGGGCTCGTCGCGGGGCACGTCGACCAGGCCCACGTAGTCACCGACGACGGTCCCCGCGGGGACCTCGCGGCGGGCGAAGACGCCCCGGCCCCAGGGGGTCTTGCGGATGGCCCACGACGTCGGGTCGAGAAACATGGGCGCCTTCAATCATGGGCGAAGCGCGCGTGGCTACCTCTTCGGGGCCCGGGCGCCTCAGCGCAGCGAGAAGAGCGCGGTGGCGTTGTCGCGGGTGACGCGGCGGATGACCGAGGCCGAGAGCCCGGCCTTCTCCAGGCGGTGCGCCGCGCGGCTCAGCGCGAGGATGTCGGAGGCGCCGTCGCCGGCCGCGGTGTCGAGCATCAGGCGCTCCGGGCCCAGCGCGCGCACCAGCGCCACGGCGCGCTCCACGCTGAGGTGGTCCGGGTGCAGCGTCAGCCCCGCCTGGAAGCCCAGGGCCCTGATGGCGCGCACCGTCCGTGGCACCGCCCCGTCGATGAGGATGCGCGACGGCGGGAGCTCCGTCTCGCGCAGGGCCACCAGCAGCCGGCGCGTCACCCGCTCCCGGTCGGTGCCGGGCGCGGCCACCATGGCGGGGAGATTGAAGCGCTCGGCGAGGGCGAGCTGCGCCAGCAGCCCCTCGACCTCTCGCTCGTCGGCGCGGAAGAGGCCCAGCAGGCCGAGCGCGACCACCTTCCCGCCGCGGAGGTACGAGGGGAGCGCGTCGAGGACCTGCCGCAACCCCCGCCGGGGCAGCACCTGCGGCGCGACGCCGAGCGCCGCCCGGGCGGTGAGGCCCGCGCGCTCCAGCCGCGGCAGCTGCGTGCCCAGCAGCGCATCGAAGTGGGCGAAGAGCCCGTCGGGTGTCGCCGGGTGCGCGGTGTGGTCGGCCACCGCGATGACCGACTTCACGCCGAAGAGCTGGAGCGTCTCCAGGTCGCGCGCGTCGAGCGCCGCGGGGTGGATGCGCGGGTCGACCAGCCGCGCGGCGGACTTCACCGCCGGGTCCTTCTTCGCGCGCAGCGCGGTGTTCGCTCGCATCGCGGGACGCATGATGCCGTGCTCCGCCGCCGTCAGTCGACGTGCGTCCCCTTGGGGATGACCACGATGCCGCTGCGGGTGACGGGGAAGCGCTTGCGGTCTGCCTCCGGGTCGACGCCGATCTTGGTGTTGGGGGGGATGGTGACGTTCTTGTCGATGATGGCGCGGCGGATCTCGCAGTGCCGGCCGATCTCCACGTTCTCCATGAGGATGGAGTCGTACACCTCGGCCCAGGAGTTGACGCGGACCCGCGGGGAGAGAATCGAGCGCTGCACGTGGCCGCCGGAGACGATGCAGCCCTCGCTCACCAGCGACTCCTGCGCGCGGCCCACGCGGTTGGTGGCGGGGTCGGAGAACACGAACTTGGCCGGCGGCAGCGAGGTGCGCGCGGTCATGATGGGCCACTGGTTGTTGTAGAGGTTGAAGATGGGCTCCACCGCCACCAGATCCATGTTGGCCTCGAAGTAGGCGTCGATGGTGCCCACGTCACGCCAGTAGCCCTGCTCGCGGGCCGAGAGGCCGGGCACCTCGTTCTTCTGGAAGTCGTAGGCGTAGACGCGCGCGCGCTGGTTCAGGCTGGCGAGGATCGACTTGCCGAAGTCGTGCGCCGACTTCTCGTGCTTCGCGTCCTCCGTCACCTCCCGCACCAGGGTATCGGTCTCGAAGATGTAGTTGCCCATGGAGGCCAGGCAGCGGGTGGGGTCTCCGGGCATGGGCGGCGGATTTTTGGGCTTCTCGATGAAGTCCTTCACCTCGCCGTCTTCGGCCACGTGGAGGATGCCGAACTCGCTGCCCTGCTCGATGGGCACGGGGATGACCGCCACCGTGCAGTCGGCCCGGCGCTCCCGGTGGAAGGAGAGCATCTGCTGGACATCCATCTGGTAGATGTGGTCGGCGCCGAAGACGAAGACCGCCCGCGGTTGCTCGTCGGTGATGAGGTTCAGGTTCTGGAAGATGGCGTCGGCCGAACCCTTGTACCAATCGCCGCCGGTGCGCATCTGGGCGGGCACCGTCTCGCAGTAGTGCCCGAGGAAGGCCGTCATGCGCCAGGTGCGAGAGAGGTGCGAGTTGAGCGAGTCTGACTTGTACTGCGTCAGCACCTTCACCTTGTAGACGCCGGAGTTGACGAAGTTCGAGAGGCAGAAGTCGATGATGCGGTAGCGGCCGCCGAAGGGCACGGCCGGCTTGGCGCGTTCACGGGTGAGGGGGTCGAGGCGCGTACCAGCGCCTCCAGCGAGGACCATCGCGAGCGTTCGGCCGGACATGGGCGCCGATGGTAGACTACTCGCGCGGTTTCGCGACTCCCCGTCCTCTTGGGGCGGGCTACTGCCGCCGCATCAGCTCCGCCAGCAGCTCGAAGGAGCGGAGCCGCGCGCGGTGGTCGAACACCTGGCTGGTGACGATGAGCTCGTCGGGGCGGGTGCGCTCCAGGAAGGCGGCGAGGCGCTCCTCCACCAGCGTCGGGGCGCCCACCGCGCGGCACGACAGCATGTCGTCGATCAGCGCGGCCTCGCCTTCGGACAGGTCGAGGGCGTCGACGGGCGCCTGCAGCCGGCCGGGCATCCCGCGGCGGAGGTTGATGAACTGACGCTGGACGGAGGTGAAGAGGCGGCGGGCCTCGGCATCGCTGTCGGCGGCGATGACGTTGAAGGCCACCATGGCGTGCGGCTCCGGGTGCGCCGCCGACGGCTGGTAGCGGCTGCGGTAGAGGGCCAGCGCCTCGTCGAGGGCCGCCGGCGCGAAGTGTGACGCGAAGGCATAGGGGAGCCCGAGGGCCGCCGCCAGCGAGGCGCCGAAGAGCGAAGAGCCGAGGATCCACACCGGCACCTCCAGCCCCACGCCGGGGACGGCGCGCACCTTCTGGCCGGGGCGCTCCGGGGCGAACCAGTGCAGCAGCTCCTGCACGTCGTCGGGGAAGGTGTCGGCGGCCGACGGGTCTCTGCGCAGCGCGCGTGAGGTGAGGCCGTCGGTGCCCGGCGCCCGGCCCACGCCGAGGTCGATGCGCCCCGGGTAGAGCGAGGCGAGGGTGCCGAACTGCTCGGCGATGAGGAGCGGCGAGTGGTTGGGGAGCATCACCCCGCCGGCGCCGACGCGGATGGTCCTGGTGCCCTGCGCGATGAAGCCCATCACCACGCTGGTGGCCGCCGAGGCGATGCCGAGCATGTTGTGGTGCTCCGCCAGCCAGTAGCGGCGGTAGCCCC
>CALNBU010000654.1 GCA_937875615.1 uncultured Archangium sp. | reverse complement strand
TCTTCCGGGGCGGCATCTCGTCGGGCTGCTCCAGCGCGGCGGCCTTCAGCGTGTCGGAGCGCGTGGCCCGCTTCGCGTCGATGCTGGCGGCCTGCGACGCGGCGTAGGCGGGGCTGAGGAGCCTCGTGGTGGGCACCTCGACGAAGGCCGGGTCTCCCGCGTAGCGCGCGCGGTCGGCGTAGGTGCGGCGCAGGGCCTCGATGAAGACGTGCAGGGCGTCCACCTCGCGCGAGGCGGGGCCCTCGACGCCGCGGGCCTCGAGCACGCCGAAGGTCTGGAGCATGGCCAGCCCGCCGGCGCTGGGCGGGGGCATGGTGAGGATTCGGTGGCCGCGGTAGCGACCCTCCAGCGGGGCGCGCCACGTCGTCTTGTACGCCGCGAGATCTTCCAGCGAGAGCACGCCGCCGCTGCGCTGCACGCTGTCCACCAGCCGCTTCGCCACCGGGCCGCGGTAGAAGGCGGCGTCTCCCCGGGCCGCGATGGCCCGCAGCGTCTTCGCCAGCTCCGGTTGCTTCAGCGTGGTGCCCACCTTCGGCGGCGCGCCATCGCGGAGGAAGAGGCGCGCGGCCTCCGCGTCGGACCGCAGGCAGGCCAGGCGCCGGGTGGCCAGGTCGACGTACTTGGGTGTCACCGGGAAGCCCTTCTGCGCGGCGCGGATGGCCGGGGCCAGCACCTTCGCGCGCGGCAGCTTTCCGTACTTCGCGTGCAGGGTGAGGTAGCCCTTCACCGCGCCCGGCACCGCCACCGAGAGGCCGCCGTCGGTGGCCTTCTCCGGCGCGAAGACGCCGTCGACCAGGTACATGTCTCGGCTGGCCTTCGCCGGCGCCACCTCACGGAAGTCGAGGGCCTCCTCCTGCTCGCCCATGCGCAGCACCGCGAAGCCGCCGCCGCCCAGGCCGGAGTGGTACGGCCCCACCACCGCCATGGTGAAGGCGGCCGCCACCACCGCGTCGGCCGCGTTGCCGCCGGCCTCCAGCATCTCCAGCCCCGCCGCGCTGCCGAGGTGATGCGCCGCCGCCACCGCGCCACCCGGGTAGGGACGCGCCGCCAGGGCAACCATGGAAAATAACAATGAGATTGAAGCGACGGTTCTCATGGTGTGGCTCCGGACACTGCAAAGTGTGCCAGCGATGCCGCACTCCTTGCGAGGTGATGCGCAATAAGTGCATGAAACAACGATGTTTCGCAACTGGCACAGGCCATGCTTGACCAGTCGCGTCATGATCACCGGCTCCGACATCACGCGAACCCGACCCGAGGCGAGTGCTCCGGTGGTGTCGTTGACGTTCCTGAAGCCGAGCTTTCGCATCTCGGTGATGCCCACCGGCGAGCTCCAGGTGAACGTGGAGGCCGCCGAGAAGCCGACGACGGTGGTCCACGTGTCGTTGACCAACGCCTGAGCCCTTGCAAAAGGGCGCTGCATGACGACTCCAGACTTCGCGGCGGTGGTGTTGTGCGCAGGCAAGGGCACGCGCATGAAGTCCGACCGGGCGAAGGTGCTGCACGCCATCCTCGGGCGGCCGCTGGCCTGGTACCCGGTGACGGCGGCCTTCGAGGCGGGGGCGCAGCAGGTGGTGGCGGTGGTGGGGCACCAGGGCGAGGCGGTGAAGGCGGCGCTGAGCGCGGCCTTCGGCGGCTACGCGCTCCAGTATGCGGTGCAGGCCGCAGCGCGGCACCGGCGACGCGGTGGCGGCGGCGCGCAGCGCGTTGACGGGCTTCTCCGGCGCGGTGCTCATTCTCTATGGCGACGTGCCGTTGCTCACCGCCGACACGCTGCGCCGGTTGGTGGCGGCGTACCAGCCGTCGCGGGGCCCGCTGGCGATGATCTCCTGTCGCCTGGCGGACCCCACCGGCTACGGCCGGGTGCTGCGCGGCGCCGACGGGCGCGTCAGCGGCATCGTGGAGCAGAAGGACGCCACCGAGACGCAGCGCGCCCATCTGCCGATCAGCCGCCGCGCTGCCCGGGCACGCGCGCTTGAGCTGCTCGACCTTGTCGCCATCCCCGAGACGCAGCGCCGCATCGCCGAGGTGAACGCGGGAATCTACGTGGTCGACGCGAAGTTCCTGTGGGGCGCGCTCGAGAAGCTGACGCCGCAGAACGCGCAGGGAGAGCTCTACCTGACCGACATCGTGAGCCAGGCCGCGGCGGTGGGCGAGGTG
>CALNBU010000653.1 GCA_937875615.1 uncultured Archangium sp. | reverse complement strand
CTCCAGGTGAGGGCTGCGGTGGAGCGCGCATTCTCAGCGCTGAGCGTCTCGCCAGGCGTAGCAACGCAGCGCAGAAGGACGGGAGTCCGGCGGCCCTCAAGCGCGGTCGCCGACCTCGCGGAGCGACTGCTCGAAGCGGTACAGGCGTGCCCAGGCGAGACGATGGCTGTCCTTACCGCTCGCATGGGCGAGAAGTCTCGGGCGCTGCACCGGCCGATGATGCGCCTGAAGAAGGAGGGCCGTGTGCGCAGCGCCGGCGAGCGAAACGCGACGCGCTACTTCCCAATGGGAAAGAAGGCCGCGTAGCGCTCAGGGCGCGGCGAAGAGGGAGGGCGGGGGCGCCCCCGTCCGTGCGGCGGTGCCGCAGGCCGTCAGGAATTCGAGCACATTCTTCTGCTGCTTACGGGCGGTGTGCGCCACCGTCATTACCCGCTCGGCGAAGAGGTTCCCCCGGCTGCTCTGCGTGCCGAAGCTTCGCTTGCGCCACAGCACGAAGGCCCGCAGCTCGCGCTCAGCGTGGTTGTTGGTGGGCTCGACGTCGTCCCTGTCGACGAAAGTCCACAGCGCCGCCCGGTGCGCGAGGATGTCCTCGCAGGAACCGGAGACATGCGGCAGTCCCTCTGCCACCGCGCGCTCGAGCAGGGCTTCCACTTGCGTGCGCACCGGGGCCATGAGCTCGCGCAGCGCGTCCCGCTGCAACTCGCCGCTGCGCAGTCGCCCCCAATAGTCGAAGAGGATGCCGATGTAGTCGAGCAGCTCGCGCCCAATCGTTCCGGCGGGCCCGTCTCTCTCCGAGAAGGAAACGGCCTTCCTCAAGAGGTGGGCCCAGCACACCTGCCGCTTCTCCATGGCCCAGAAATTCAGCGCGGTGGCGCGGTCGCTGACGAGGACGCCGAGCTTCGAGCCGAAGAGCGGCGCGAGCGTCTGCGACTTGCCGTCCGTCAGAATCTTGAAGACGGTGGCCACCGAGGTGGCGATGGTCCACAGCGTGCGCGCCGCTCCGGCTTCAAGCCAACCGGTGCCGTCCGTGTGCTTCACCGGCGCAAGCAACACCCTCTCCCAGGCCGCGTCCACCGCGGGCTTCACCGCCTCGCTGACGCGCGCCTCGACGGCGCTCACCGCCCCCAGGGACATGTCGATGCCCAGCACATCCCCCAGAAGCCTCACCGCCGAGCGCCGACTCAGGTGGTAGACGCCCGTCAAAAGGCCAACGACGGCCGACAGCCGCGGGCCGAAGGGCGAGCTCGGAATCGGCGCGGTGCTTGCCCACGTCTCATGCTGGCACCTGGGGCACTCCACGCCATGGCGCACCCACTGCGTGACGTGGGCCTTGAGCGGCGGCAGCTCCACCGACTGGTAGTGCCGCTCCCGCGTGCCGCCTTCGGTTGAGAGGGGGGCCCAGCAATTCTCACATGCGGCCGGGAAGAGGTGCTTGAACTCGCTCACCTTCTCCTCGGCAACCAGCGCGCGTGTCAGCCCTTCGTGTCCAGGCTGACCACCGCGCTTGCGCCCGCTCCCGCTCGGCCTGCGCCGCTCGGCCTTCTGCCCCGGCGTGTCGCTCGACGGCGGCCGATTCGAATTGCCCGAGTTGCGACGCAACTGCTCCCGCAACTCCTGCACCAGTCGAGTCAGCTCCTCGACTTGACGCTCAAGCTCCGCGATGCGCGCATCCTTGGGGTCGACCTCTGCCACGAAAGGCCATGTCCCATGTCCCCCGCCGCGTCTGCGAGCGGCAAGCCTCCCGCCGGCTGCTGGCCTGCTCCTTCTTCAACCGCCCATCCCCCCTGAACGGTTACAACACCCGTCGTGGTGCCGAGCAGTACGAACGCGACGTCCGCGCAGCCCTTCTGATGGGCACATTCGGAAAGGAGAAGGAGCCCGTAGCAACCGAGGAGACAACGGAGGTTCCGACCGTGAGGGATTTCACTTCGCGGTACCTCAC
>CALNBU010000652.1 GCA_937875615.1 uncultured Archangium sp. | reverse complement strand
GAACAGCACGGTCTCCAGGCCTTCCACCATGGGGAGGAAGGCGAAGAGCGGGGAGTCGTCGGGCACCGGCTGTTGCCACGCGATGGTGAAGCGGTTGGCCGGCATCAGCGGGGTGTGGAAGACGCCGGCCTCGTCGACGCGGGCCTGCACCTCGGGCGCCACCGCGTTGATGTAGGTGACGTCGCGGGCGCGCGCCGCGGTGAAGAAGCTGACGTCGCGCTCGAGCGTGTACACCAGCCGGCTCATCACCACGAAGAGCGCCTCGCCGTCGCGGGCCCGGTCGTCGAGCGCGCGCAGCCGCGCCAGCGGGCTGGAGGGGGCCGGGTCGCGGAGCTCGTCGGGGGTGGCGAAGGCGTAGAAGAACTGCACGCCGCCCCCGGCCTGGAAGGCCTCGTCGGCAGGAAAGTCGAGCGTCGCTTCACGCCGCAGCGTCGGCTCCGCCGCGAGGGTCGCGGTGGAGAGCACCAGCAGGGCCACGGCCGGCGTCATGGCGCCTCCGCCAGCGGGGCGCGCGGCGTGAAGGGCCAGTGCGGCAGCCCCTGAAGCCCCAGGTCGCGCGCGAAGTAGTCGCCGACGATGTTGGCGCTCTCGAGGATGGTGAGCAGCCCGCTGCCGGGGTGCGTGCCGCCGCCCACCCAGAAGAGGCCGTCGAGGTCCTTCGACTTCACCCTGGGGCGCAGCGGCCCCAGCTGCAGCCAGTCGTGCGAGAGATTGAAGACCGCGCCGCGGAAGACATTGAAGTCGTCGCGCCAGGTCTCCGCGGTGAAGACGCGGGTGTCGCGCACGTGGGCGGCGACGTCGCGCAGCCCCACCTTCTCCAGCCAACCCGGTACGCGCGCGGTGTTGGGGGTGGGCACCAATACATACAGGGTGGAGTGCCCGTCGGGCGCGCCGGCGGGGTCGGTCGGCGTGGGGTTGCAGACGTAGAAGGGCGGGTCCTCCAGGTCGGGGCTCAGGTCGTGCAGCGCCGCCCGGTCGGTGCGGCGCACGGCGTCGGACAGGTAGATGAGGTGGTGCGGCAGCGCGTCGAAGCGCGTGTCGAGCCCCAGGTACATCATGAAGGTGCTGCAGCTGTAGCGGGCGCGCTCCAGCTTCGCGTCGGACAGCGCGGTGCCGGCGCGCGTGTCGGGCTCCAGCAGCTTCGTCGCCGCCCAGGGCAGGTCGGCGTTGATGACCACCGCGTCGAAGTCGAGGCGCTCTCCGCCGCGCAGCTCGACGCCGCGCGCGGCGCCGCGCTCGACCACCACCCGCTCCACCGGCGCCGCGTAGCGGAACGTCGCGCCCAGGTCGGCCGCGCAGCGCGCCATGCCCTGCGCCAGCGCGCGGAAGCCGCCCATCACGTGCCACACCCCGTACTCGAGCTCGAGGTACGGCACGACGCTGAACACGCTGCTGCAGGTGGTGGGGTGGAGCCCGAGGTACTTCGAGGGGTAGCTCAGCGCGTAGGTGACGCGGTCGTCGTGGAAGTGCGCGTCGAGGTGTCGATACAGCGTCTGCCAGGGCTTGAAGGGCAGCGTCTCCAGCAGGCGCCAGGGCGAGTAGAAGCCGAGCGACCCGGCGTTGGTGCAGATGAACTTCTCGTAGGCGACGGGGTACTTCTTCCGCGCGTCGTCGAGCCAGCGGTCGAGGGCCGCGGGGAGCTGCGGGTTCAGCTTCGCCAGCGAGGCGTGCAGCTTCGTCACGTCGCGGGAGGTGTCGAGCGAGCTGCCGTCCCAGAAGTGGAGCCGGGTGTTGGGCTCCAGCGCCTTGAGCGTCACGTAGTCGGCCATGCGCCGCCCGGCGCGGGAGAAGAGGCGCTCCAGCACCTGCGGGAGCTGGAGGATGGTGGGGCCGGTGTCGACGGTGTAGTCGCCGAAGGTGAGGCCGCGCATGCGCCCGCCGGGCACGGACTCCTTCTCGAAGACGGTGACCTGGTGGCCGAGGCCGGCGAGGTTGATGGCAGCGGCGAGGCCGCCCGGGCCCGCGCCGACGATGGCGATTCGCATGGGTGCTCCTGTGGGTTTCATGTCAGCCCCCGCGCGGCGTCCCAGCGCTCGGCCACCGAGCGGCGCCCGTGCAGCAGCGGCGTCAGCGCCTCGCAGCGCTGCACGGCCGCCTGCTCCAGCATCAGCGCCTCGAGGCGGGCCTGCATGTGCTCCAGCGGCTCCGGCGGGTGGGCGGCGCCGACGTGGAGCAGCAGGTCGGGGTACTCCTGTCCGAAGAAGCCGACGTGCATGGCCACCGGCACGCAGCGCACGCCGGCGCGCCGGGCCAGCAGCGCCGCGCCCCGCTCCAACTTCAGCGGCGGGCGGGCGCGCGGCGCCAGCACGCCTTGCGGGAACACGCACACCAGCGCGCGCGGGCGCGTCAACAGGCGCGCGGCGTACCCCAGGCTCTCCAGCGCGGAGCGCGCGTCGCCCCGGCGGATGGAGAACGCGCCGAGGTGGGTGAGGAAGCGGTAGCGCGCGAGGTGCTGCTCCTCCATGAGCGCGTAGCCGTCGCGGCCGTGGTGGGTCACCAGCGCGTGGGTGGCGAAGCCGTCCCAGAAGCTGGCGTGGTTGGCGTACATCAACAGCGGCTCGTCGCCCTCGGGGAGCGCGCCCTCGCACCACACTCCGCGGAAGGCGGTGCGCAGCTTCCAGTGCACGTAGCGGCTGAGCAGCCAGCTGCGCAGCGGCGCCCTGGTGGCCTCAATCACCGCGCCACCTCACACAGCGCGCCGGAGGGGCCGAGGTGCAGCACGCGCCCGCGCCAGGTCACCTTCGACCCCAGCCGCAGCGCATGCAGCCAGCTGGCCAGCAGCAGCGCCTCGCCCGGGAGCCACCACAGCGAGAGCCGACCTTCGAGGCGCAGCGAGAGCAGCTGGCGCGCCAGCACCACCGCGGCGACCAGTCCCGTGAGGGGCAGCGAGGCGCACAGGACCGCGGCCAGCAACAACACCGGGGTGCAGGCGAAGAAGATGGGCACCGAGGGGAACAGCCCGCCGCGGTGCGCGCGCAGCACCTGCATCCAGCGGGCGAAGCGCGCGTGGGCATCGGCGGCCGGCCGGAAGCCGGGGATGTGCGCGCGGGCCACCTGACGCACGCGGAGGCCGCGGCGATGCAGCGCCAGCGAGAGCTCCAGGTCTTCTCCCACGCAGTCGGGCAGCGCGCGCAGCACCTCCATCGCCGCGGGGCTCAAGGCCATGGCCTTCCCGCACAGGGGCGCCGCGCCGGGGCTCACGGCGTCGAGCACCTCGAAGCTGTGGGCCGACTGCACCAGCAGCCCGCGCTCGACGCCGGGCTCCGCGGGCGTGGGCGCGGCCCAGCTCAGCGCGGCGCCGGCCTCCAGGCCTCCCAGCAGCGCGCGCACCAGCGCTTCGTCGACGCGCACGTCGGCGTCCACCACCCGGACCGCCCGATGGGGATCGAGGTGACGATGATCAACCTCGATATCGCGGCGCATTAC
>CALNBU010000651.1 GCA_937875615.1 uncultured Archangium sp. | reverse complement strand
CGCCTCGTTCGCCGCCGGGAGCTGCGCGTGCTCGGCCACCTCCAGCGCCTGCTCGGTGTGCTCGAGCTCGTGCTGGAGATACTGCCACTCGATGCCCGCGTTGCGCCGCGCCTGCAGGAGCGCACCTTCGAGCGCGTGTTGATTGGCCCGGTGCACGGCGCGCTCCCGCTGCCCGTGCTCGAAGAGCGGCAGCGTCAGGCCGGCGCCGAGGTAGCCGAACCACTGTCCCTGCCATTCATGACCGACCTGGAGCGAGAGCTGGAGCTGCGTGGCCCACTGCGCCACCACCTCTTCCCCGCGCAACCCCTCGAGCTGTCCTGAGGCGTCGAGCAAACGGACCTTCGGCAACCGCGCGAAGTCCGGCGGCGCCTCCGGAGGCACATCCAACTCGGGCAGCGCCTCCGCCACCTCCGGGAGCGCGTCCAGCGCCAACAGCGTCGCCAGCTGCACCGCCGCCTCGAAGCCGCGGCCCTCCCACTCCAGCGTCTGGAGCCGGAGCTCCGAGGCGGCGGTGCAGCTGGCGACGCTGTTGGCCCGCGCGGTGGCCAACTCCACCCGCGTCGCCGCGCCGGCCCCCGCAGCGCGCTCGAGGCGCTCCACCAGCGAGGCCACCCCGGAGCGCTCCTCTCCCAGCGCCGCCACCGCCGCGCGCGCCACCCAGCCGTCGAGCCACGCGCGGGCCACGGAGACGCGCAGCTCGCTTCGCCGCGCAAGGCCCCCCAAGTTGAAGCTCTGGGAGATGCCCAGGTACCCGTCGGGGCCCGCCGGCTGCGTCGGGAGCGTGCGGAAGCCCGGCTGCACGGTGAGCTGCGGGTTGCTGGTGAGCGGGCCGAGCGTCGAGACCGCGTCGTGGCGCACGCGCGCCGCGGCCTGCGCCCCCAGCAGCTCCGGCGTGTCATCGACGCGCGAGAGCGCCTCCGCGAAGCCGAGCGGGGCGCCAGCGAGCAGGAGAGCGGTCAACGGCCACACGCCGCGTAGCTACGCCGCCTCTCCACGCCCCGCTTGAGAGCCCGATGAGAGTCTTCTCATGCGCGGCTACGCTGAGACCCGATGTCGCTCGACTACCCGGTCACCATGGCGGTGCGCGTGCTGCGCCAGCACGGCGTCACCTTCGTCCCGTACCGCTACCCGTGGGAGGCGCACGGCGGCACCGCGGCCTCCGCCACCCACCTCGGCGTCGACGAGCACCTCGTCATCAAGACGCTCATCTTCGAAGACGAGGCCCGCCAACCGCTGTGCGTGTTGATGCACGGCGACTGCGAGGTCTCGACCAAGAACCTCGCGCGCCAACTGAAGCGGAAGAGCGTGGCGCCCTGCGCGCCGGCGGTGGCCGACCGACACTCCGGCTACCAGGTCGGCGGCACCTCGCCCTTCGGGCTCAAGCGCGCCATGCCCCTGGTGGCGGAGCGCACGGTGCTCGGGCTCCCGCGCCTCTTCATCAACGGTGGCGCCCGCGGCTTTCTGGTGGAGCTGAGCGCCGCCGAGTTGAGCCGGGTGCTTCAGCCCCTGGCGGTCGACGTGGCGCTCCGACACGCGCCGTAGCTCAACCCACCGCCACGATGGCCGCCAGGGTGCCGCCCGCCACCAGCACCCAGAGCACCACCCCGAAGAGCAGCGCGCGAACGCCGACCTCCTTCAGCGAGGCCTTCGACACGCCGAGGCCGACGAAGAAGAGGCTCGCCACCAGCACCCACTTCGCGGCGGCGGCCACCAGCCTCCCCGGCGCCTCCAGCCCCGGCACGAAGGTCACCAGCGCCGCCGCGGCCACGAAGGCGGCGATGAACCACGGGTAGCTGCGCTTCGTCGACGCGCGCTCTCCCGGCGCCACCCGGGCCAGCACCGCGGTCACCGGGAGTATCCACAGGGCCCGCGCCAGCTTCACGGTGGTCGCCAACGCCAGCGCCGCTCCGCCGTACTGCATCGAGGCGCCCACCACCGAGCTGGTGTCGTGGATGGCGAGCGCGCACCACAGACCGAACTGCGACTCCGACAAGCCGAGCTGGTGGCCCAGCATCGGGAACACCAGCAGCGCGACGCCGTTGAGCACGAAGACCACCGCCAACGCCACGCTGGTCTGGTGGCTCTTCGCCCCGATGGCCGGCGCGGCGGCGGCGATGGCGCTCCCGCCGCAGATGGCCGTACCGGTCGCGATGAGCAGCGCGCTCACCGGCTCCACCCGCAACAGCCGGCGCAGGCCCAACGCCAATGCGTAGGTCGCCGTCAACCCCGCCAGGGTGTAGCCGACGCCGGACGCGCCGACCCGCAGCAACACCCGGAGGTCCATGCCCGCGCCGAGCGCCACCACCGAGCCCTGCAGCAGCCAGGTCTGGAGCCGCCGGGTCTCAGCGGGCCAGCGGTTGAGGCCGGCCAGGGCCAGCACCACGCCAGCCAACAGGGCGAGCGGCGCGGCCATCGGTCACTTCCAGTTCGACATGGCGCCCAGGTCGATGACGCGCTTGACCCCGCGCGCCTCGAGCATCCCCTTCGCCCGGGCGCTGCGCGCGCCGCTGCGGCAGTACACCACCACCTCGCGGTCCGCCTGCACGCCGAGCGCTGCCCACTTCGCCTCCAGCTCCTGCACCGGCACGTTGAGCGCGCCCTCGAGGTGCCCTTCGCTGAACTCCGCCGGGGTCCGCACGTCGAGCAGCAGCGCGCCGGCGGCCACGGCCGACCGCGCGTCTCCGGCCGTCACGGTGGGCGCCTTCGCGCAGCCCACCAGCAGCACCAACATCAACCAAAGCCACATGTCTCGTTCCTTTCGTTCAATGGAAACCCAACGCGCGCCG
>CALNBU010000650.1 GCA_937875615.1 uncultured Archangium sp. | reverse complement strand
GCTGCACCGCCCGCAGCGCCCGGCGCTCGTCTTCGTTCAGCACGTGCACCGCGTCGGCCGCGGCCAGCGCGCGCACCTTCAGGGAGCGGCTGGCGAAGTAGCGGCGGCCCAGGCGGGCCATCAGCGGCGGTTGGCTCACGGCGCGCGGGTTCTCCGCACCTGCAGCACGATGATGCCCACCGCCGCCAGTCCGAACACCGCCGAGGCGAGGTTGGAGGCCATCACCCAGCCCGGGTCGTCCAGCGTCTTCTTCGCGGTGCCGGCGAGGTACTCGGCGCGGGTGCCGACGTGCAGGTACTGGTCGAGGGTGACGAAGAGCAGCAGCCCGAAGCCCGCCAGCGCCGAGGCGAAGGCGGCGAAGGCGAGGCCGGTCCTCTTGAGCAGCAGCAACGCGCCGACCGCCAGCGCGCCCAGCCCGCCCCAGGCCGCGCACACCAGCGCGAAGAGGATGAACAGCGGCACCAGCGGCAACGGCGCGGTGTCGAGCGCGTAGACGAACATCCAGTCGGTGCGGTGGAAGAAGAACCAGCCCACGCACAGCGCGTAGAGGAAGCCCCAGGCCGCGGAGAGCTGCGCCGCGCGCCACAGCTCGTCGACGCCGTTGCGGGCGATGAGCTTGAGCGAGACCAACGCCAGGATGCCACCCGCGAAGAGCGTGGTGGGCGGGTCGATGAGCACGGTGGCGAGCGTCATGGGCCCGCTTCTGCACGCGACTGTCGCGAGACGCAACAGCTGGCCGGGGCTACAGCACGCGGCCGGTGGCCACCCGGCGGAACTCGTCGCAGGCTGGCGTCCACGTGCGCGCCATGGTGTCGCGGTCGACGCGGTACAGGCCGAAGCGCGGCGCCCAGGCCTCGAGCCACTCGAAGTTGTCCATCAGCGACCAGTGGAGGTAGCCGCGCACGTCCACGCCGTCGCGCCGCGCCTCCAGCACCTGCGCGAGGTGCGCGCGCAGGTACGCCACGCGGCGAGAACCGGCGCGGTCATCGAGGCCGTTTTCGGTCACCCACACCGGCTTGCCGTAGCGCTGCACCTGCCGCAGCGTCTCGCCGAAGCCCTCGGGGAACCACTCCCAGCCCAGGTCGGTCAGCCCGCGGCGGTGCACGTCGCGGAAGCTGAAGTCGACGAAGGGCGGCCGCGCGAGAAAGCGGAGGTGCGCGCGCGTGTAGTAGTTGACGCCGGTGAAGTCGGTGGAGTCCTCGGCGCCGTCGATGCGCTCCCGACCGGCGGTGAAGCCGGGCATCTGCAGCTGCAGCACGCCGGTCTTCAGCGCCTCGAGGAAGGCGTGGTTGTAGTTGGCGTCGGCCAGCCGCTGCAGCGCCTGGTCGAGCGGGTGCCAGCGGCGGGCGGGCGCGAAGCGCAGCAGGTTCTGCGCGATGCCCACCGGCGCGCGGTGCCCGCGGTCGCGGAGCGCCTGCCGCGCCAGCACGTGCGCGCGCACCAGGTTGGCGAAGGCGGCGAAGGCCTTGCGGCCGTCGGCCAGCCCCGGCGGCATCTGCGCGGCGAGATAGCCTCCCAGCAGCAGCACGTTGGGCTCGTTGAGGGTGGTGACCACCACGTCGAGGCCGTCGAGCAGCGCCGCGCAGCGGGTGACGTAGCGTTGCCAGGCGCCGAGCGAGGCGGGCTCGTGCCAGGGCGTCTCCTGGTGGAACCAGCGCGGGTGCGTGAAGTGGTGGAAGGTCACCACCGGGGTGATGCCCGCCTTCACCAGCGCCTCGAGGCGCGCGCGGTAGCCGGCCCAGGCGGCCTCGTCGAAGTGGCCGCGGCGGGGCTCCACCCGCGCCCACTCGATGCTCAAGCGGTAGGCGGTGGCGCCCAGCGCGGAGATGAGCGGCACGTCGTCGAAGAAGCGCGCCCAGTGTTGAACGGCGTCGCCGCAGCGGGCCTGGGGATCCTTCAGCTTCCCGGCGCGCTCCCAGTCGCTCCAGTCGTTCTCGATGTCACCCTCCACCTGGTACGCGGAGGTGGCGACGCCGAAGACGAAGTCGTCGGGGAAGCGCGCGTCAGACGGCGTCGATGACATGCAGCACCCGCATCGCCGCGCAGGCCGCGCCGTAGCCGTTGTCGATGTTGAGCGTCAGCACGCCCGGCGAGCAGCTCGAGAGCATGGCGTGCAGCGCGGTGGTGCCGCCGTTGGCGACGCCGTAGCCGGTGGAGGTGGGCACGCCGATGATGACGCCGCCGAACAGCCCGCCGAGGACCGTGGGGAGCGCGGCGTCCATCCCCGCGGCGACGATGGCGACCTTGTGCTGCTTGAGCTCGTCGAGGCGCGCCATCAGGCGCCACAGGCCGGCCACGCCCACGTCGGCGATGAGCGTGCTGGGGATGCCGTGGAACGAGAGGGTGCGCCGCACCTCGCGGGTGACGTGCGCGTCGGAGCTGCCGGCCGCCACCACCGCGATGCGCGGCGGGCCGAGCTCCCGCTTCGGGCTGCCGAAGTAGGCGGTGCGGCTGACGGGCTCGTAGTCGAGGGCGTCGCGGTCAGTCTGGGAGAGCGCGTCGCGCTGCGCCGCGGCCAGGCGCGTCAGCAGCAGCGGGTGCGAGACGGCGCGCGCCTCGGCGAGGATGTGCGTCAGCTGCTCGACGCTCTTGCCCTGACAGAGGATGGCCTCGTCGAGGCCGATGCGCTCGTGGCGTTTCAGGTCCAGCATCACTTCGCTCGACGACATGGAGATGTGCTCTAGCACCAACGGGCGCTCGAAGAAGGCGACAGCCTGGCTCAGGGCTTGCCGGTCGACAGGTCGGCCGCCGGCCCCGGCCACACCGTCAAGGCCGAGCCCACCTTGAGGCCCTTCGCGCCGCCCAGCGTGGGGTTCCACTCGCGGAGGTCGGTCACGTGCACGTCGAAGCGCCGGGCGATGCTCCACAGCGTGTCGCCGCGGCCCACGCCGTAGGTGACCTTCGTCTTGCCGTCGACCCTGGCCAGCGCCACCGTCCCCGCCACCGTGACGCTGACCTTCTGCGCCTGGCTCCCGGCGGGCACCTCTTCTTCGGGGCGGGCGGCCTTCGCGCCGGAGCGCCGCGCGCGCGCCGTCTGCCGCTCGAAGGCGGCGTCGGCGAGGCCCGACTTGAGCGCCTTCGCGCTGGGCACCGGCACCACCAGGTCCGAACCCAGCTTCAACGACCGCGCGTTCGGCAGCTTGTTGGTGTGGAGAATGGCCTCCACCTGCGAGCCGTAGCGGTGCGCGATGAGCGAGAGCGTGTCGCCCTTCTCCACCCGGTGCCCCCGGTAGTTGAGGCGCTCGGTGGCCGGCCGCGCCGCCAGGGCCTCGGCGAACTGCGGGCCGCGGCCCCTGGGCAAGCGCAGCGCGTAGGGCGCCTCGGCGGTGGCCGGCGGGGTGCACCAGCGCTTGAGCTCGGGGTTCAGCTCCTGCACGTCTTCCACGGTGATGCCCGCCAGCTGCGCCACCACGTCGAGGTCCACCGAGTCGGAGAGCTGCACCTCGTCGAACTCGAAGAGCGGCTCGGGGCTGAACTCGTCGGGCGAGAAACCGAAGGCCTCCGGGTGGCGCGCCACCAGCGCGCAGGCGATGAGCTTGGGGACGTAGTGCTTGGTCTCGTTGGCGAAGGCGTAGCCCTGCTTCTTCTCGTAGGTCGACAGCGCCCAGAAGTCCGAGGTGCCGTAGCGATCGATCATCTTGCGCACGCGGCCGCCGCCGGTGTTGTAGCCGGCCCACGCCAGGTGCCAGTGGCCCAGCTCGCTGTAGAGCAGCTTGAGGTACCGCGCGGCGGCGTGCGTCGACTTGACCGGGTCCCGGCGCTCGTCGACCCAGAAGTCTTCGCGCAACTTGAACCACTGCGCGGTGCCGGCGATGAACTGCCAGGGCCCTACCGCTCGCGCCCAGGAGCGCGCCTGGGTGTTGAAGCCGCTCTCGATCATCGCCAGGTACACCGTGTCGCGCGGCAGCCCGTGCGCTTCGAGGATGGGCTGCATCAGCGGGATGTAGCGATGGCTCCGCGACATCCAGCGGCGGAACCACTTGCGGCCGCCGCCCTGAAAGAAGCGGATGTACTGCTACACCAGCGGCTGCATCTCCACCGGGATGTCGTACTGGTCGGCCACCGTGGAGATGTCGAAGGCGTCGACGTCGGTGACGCGCGCCAGCTCGAAGGCCAGCTCTTCGCCGGTGAACTGCGCGTCGTCCAACACCGCCTCGAGGCGGTCGCGCGTCAGCGAGCCCAGGCCCAGGCGCGCGGCCTCTTCACGCAGGTTCAGGGTGGGCAGCGGGGCGGGGCCGTCGTCGGGCGCCTCCAGCGCCGTCTCTTCGAGCGCCCGCAGCGACTCCAGCTCCTCCGAGGGGAGCTCGTCGTCGACGCCCTCGGGGGCCTGCGAGAGCAGCAGCAGTGTCAGCGTGAGCACCATGCGCGCTTAACCCTTCACGAAAAGCAAACCCCATCGCACGCACCTCGAACAAAGGGAAGGGGGCCGCCTATTTCGCCGGTGCGCTACAACCCGCGCCATGAATCCACACCTGCTGACGCGCATGCAGGAGCTGCGCGACCTGAGCGGCCTCGTGGGGCTGGCGAGCTGGGACCAGGAGACGTATCTCCCGCGCAAGGCCGAGGCCCTGCGGGCCTCGCAGCTCGCCACCATCCAGGGCCTGTACCACGAGCGACTGGTGGACCCGCGCGTGGGCGACTGGCTCGACGCCGCGCGCCCCGAAGGCCGCGACGAGGTGGCCATGGTGCGCGTCTTCCGCCACGAGCGGGAGCGGGCGCTCAAGGTGCCAGGCGCGCTGGTGAAGGCGCTGGCGGAGGCGCAGTCGAAGGGCCTCTCCGCGTGGCGCGAGGCCCGCGCGCACCGGGACTACGCGCGCTTCGAGCCGGCCCTGCGCGCCCTGCTGGCGCTGCGGCGGGAGCAGGCCGACGCCTGGGGCCACGGCGGCGAGCGCTACGACGCGCTGCTGGAGGGCTTCGAGCCCGGCATGCGGGTGGCGCGCCTCTCGCCGGTGCTGACCGCCCTGCGCCAGAAGCTGACGCCGCTGGTGCAGGCCATCGAGGCCAGGGCGCCGCCCCGCCGGCTCTTCGAGGGAAAGACCTTCGACCCCGAGGCGCAGTGGGCCTTCACCCTGGAGCTGCTCGACGCCATGGGCTTCGACTCCGAGGCAGGTCGCCAGGACCGCTCCACGCACCCCTTCACCGGCGGCACCGGGCCCACCGACGTGCGCCTCACCACGCGCCTCTTCCCTGAGCTCCCGCTCTCGTCCGTCTTCTCCACCATCCACGAGGGCGGCCACGGCCTCTACGAGCAGGGCTTCGACGCGGCCCACGCGCGCACGCCGCTGGCGCAGGCGCCGTCGATGGGCCTGCACGAGTCCCAGTCGAGGTTGTGGGAGAACATCGTGGGCCGGAGCCGGGGCTTCTGGCAGCACTTCTACCCCCGCTACCAGCGGCGCTTCTCCGCGCAGCTCGACGGCGTGCCGCTCGACGACTTCCTGCGCGAGGTGAACCGGGTCGAGCGCAGCTTCATCCGCGTGGAGGCCGACGAGGTCACCTACAACCTGCACATCGTGCTGCGCTACGAGCTGGAGCTGCGGTTGCTGCGCGGCGCGCTCGACCCGAAGGACCTGTCGGACGCGTGGAACGAGCAGACGAAGGCGCTGCTGGGCCTCACCGTCAGCCACCCCGGCGAGGGCGTGCTGCAGGACATCCACTGGGCCTGGGGCGAGTTCGGCTACTTCCCCACCTACGCGCTGGGCAACCTCTACTCGGCCTCGCTGTGGCGGGCGCTGCGCGCGGCGCTGCCCGACGTCGACGACGCGGTCGCGGCGGGAGACCTGGCGCCGGTGCGCGGCTGGCTCCGGGCGCACGTGCACCGCCACGGTTTCCTCGACGACGCCGAGACGGTGGTGCGCAACGCCACCGGCGCGGGTCTCACCGACGAAGACTTCATTTCGTATTTGCAGGTGAAATACGCCGCGCTTTACGGCATTTGAGGCCCATGCGAACCACACTCCTCGTCTCCCTGTCGTTGCTGTTGGCCGCCTGCCCCGATCCCGCGAAGAACAAGGCCAAGGCCGTGGTGGAGGCGCCGAAGGAGGTGCCCGCCGCCGCAGCAGCGCCCGCCGCGCTCGAGGGCAGCACCACCTACGGGTTCAACAACGAGGGGTCGAAGTTCACCTTCGTGGGCGCCAAGGTCACCGGCAAGCACGAGGGCGGGTTCAACGCCTTCAACGGCAAGGTGGTGCTCAAGGGCAAGGACCTGTCGACGGCGCAGATCTCCGCCACCATCACCCCGGCGTCGGTCTACTCCGACAGCGAGAAGCTCACCGGCCACCTGCAGAGCCCTGACTTCTTCGACGTGGAGAAGTTCCCCGAGGCGTCGTTCGTGTCGACCGGCGTCAAGGCCGCGGGCGATGCCTTCGAGGTGACGGGCAACCTGACGCTCCACGGCGTCACCAAGAGCATCACCTTCCCCGCGAAGCTCGCGCTCACCGACGACACCGTCACCGCGCGCGCCGACTTCGCCATCAACCGCAAGGACTTCGAGATCGTCTACGCCGGCAAGGCCGATGACCTCATCGCCGACAACGTGGCCATCGGCCTCGACCTGAACGCGAAGAAGCAGTGATGCGGGTCGCCGTGCGCCTCTTCGCGGCGGCGCGCGAGCGAGCGGGGGTCTCGACGCTCGACGTCGAGCTCCCGGCAGGTGCCCGGGTCGGAGACCTGCTGACCGCGGTCGGCGTGGCGTGCCCGGCGCTGCGCACCCTGCTGCCGCACCTCCGGGTGGCGGTGAATCAGGACTTCGCCGAGGTCGACGCGCCGCTGCCGCCCGACGGCGAGCTGGCGCTCATTCCTCCCGTGGCCGGCGGCTCAGGGCGACTCTTCAGGGTGCAGGACGCCGCGCTCTCCCTCGACGAGGTGGTGGCCGCGGTGTCAGGACCGGGGCAGGGCGCGCTGGTCACCTTCACCGGCGTGGTGCGCGACGCGTCGCGGGGCCAGGCGGTGACCCGCCTCGACTACGAGGCCTACGGAGACATGGCCCGACGTCAGCTGCTGCGCATCGGAGACGAGACCGAGGCGCGCTGGCCCGGCGTGCGGGTGGCCGTGGTGCACCGCGTGGGCACGCTGCAGCCCGGTGAGCTGGCGGTGGTCATCGCCGCCTCGGCGCCGCACCGGGCCGAGGCCTTCGAGGCCTGCCGCGCGGTCATCGAGCGGCTGAAGACCGACGTGCCCATCTGGAAGAAGGAGTTCGGCGCCGACGGCGAGACCTGGGTCGGTCTCGGCCCCTGAAGCCCGAAGTCATTGTCTCGCCCTGCCTTTCTTGGCTAAGGCGTCTGGTCAGGCCGCCCTCACAAGGAACCCCCCATGATCTCCAACCACCTCCGCATCGGCGCCCTCGGTGCGCTCCTCGGGCTGTTCGTGGCGCTGACGCCGTCGTGCCCCGCGCCGCAGACCTGCGACGCCGAAAGCTGCGCTTCGGGCTGCTGCACCGAAGACAACGAGTGTGTCACCAACCTCTCTGACGCCCAGTGCGGCAAGGCCGGCGCCTCCTGTGGCGCCTGCACCGGCGAAGAGGGCTGCTACCAGGGCGCCTGCATCCCCCGCTCGGAGATTCCGCCGGACGGCGGCGCCGACGGCGGAGAAGACGCCGGCTTCGTCTGTGAGTCGCAGGACCAGTGCCCGTCGGGCACCACCTGCTTCGGCGACGGCGGGTGCGCGGCCTGCACCAGCGACTTCGACTGTGGCCCGGGCACGGTGTGCCTCGAGAGCGGCGCGTGTGGGCCCGGCGAGGGCAGCACGCACGGCGCGAGCTGCACCAGCAACCTCAACTGCCAGAACTCCGATTTCCTGCCCGACGGCGGCTTCGACACCTGCAACAGCCTCTGGCTGGGCTGCGTCTGCGACCTGCGCGACGCCGAAGGCCAGCCGAGCACCACCGGCACCTGCCGCGCGCGCAAGCAGGCCTGCGAGGCGTGCAGCTCCGACGCGGAGTGCGGCAATGATCCGGTCTTCGACACCGGCCTGGGCCAGGGCAAGTGCACGGCGCTCCCCGACGACACGACGGGCGCCAGGTTCTGCGTGCAGAAGCCCAGCTTCCCCTGCACCAGCGGCTGCGGCTACGTCACCGGCAACGACGGCTTCTGCTACCCCGGCTCCAACAGCTGCGACCAGGTGGCCTGCGGCCAGGACTCCGACTGCACCGGCGGCAGGGTGTGCACGGTCAAGGGTGGCTCGAGCTGCGGTGGCTACTGCGTGCCCGCCTGCCGCTTCGACTTCGCGCACCCGGAGGCGCAGATCTGCCCGCCCGGCCGCACCTGCTGGGTCGACCAGGACAACCTCAACCCCACCTCGCGCCGCTTCGGCCAGGGCCGCTGCCAGGCTCCGTGCGCGTCCGACAACGACTGCACCGACGTCACCGGCAACCCGTGGGGCGGGCCGGACCTCATCTGTGTCCAGGAGGCGGGGGACACCGCCGGCAAGCGCTGCCGCCCCAACGGGGAGTGCATGGACTCGCTGGAGTGTGAGCCCGGCGTGCAGCCCTACAAGGGGTACTGCGAGCGCTCGGACCGCACCTGCCGCGACACCGGGTGCCGCACCGGCAACGATCCGGTCGCCGCCGCGCCCTTCGATGACTGCACCGTGGGCTTCACCTGCGAGGCGCGGGACGGTGGTAACGACTGCCGCCGCACCACCTGCCTGGAGATTGGTCTGTCGGCGGCCTGTGGACGGCTCCAGTACTGCTGCGGCGATGACAAGAACGGCGACGGCACGGCCGACCCCTGCCCCAGCGACCCCATGCTCATCGACGACGCGCAGTGCTACCCC
>CALNBU010000649.1 GCA_937875615.1 uncultured Archangium sp. | reverse complement strand
TGAAGGACACCGCGACCGCCCGACGCCTCTGGCAGGCGTGCCTCGACGCGGACATCTCGCCCGCGGTCGACCGCACCGCGCACGTCCGCCTGGCCGGCGCGGACGACGACGCCATCAACCGCGCCTTCTCCCCCGGCGAGGAGCGCACCAGCCTCGCGGCGCTCGCGGGAAGTAGCTCCTGGGCCGGGCGCTACCTGCTCGGACGCCGACTGCAGCTGCTGGGCGACGACGCCGCCGCGTTGCCCCACCTCGAGGCGGTGCTGGCGCAGCCGGTCCCCGACAGCGTCCGCGAAGAGACCCTGCGCCTCACCATCGCGGCCTCCTTCCTGGTGGGCGACTGCGCCCGGGTGCGCGCGCTGGCAGCAGACCGCCCCCGACACCGCGACTGGGCGGAGCGCTGCGAGACCACCGCCCGCTGACGCGCCCGGCACGACGCCTGCACACTCTCTCCTGCGAGGTCGTGGATTCGCGGGGTTGGTGTGGAACTGTGCTGACAAAATGGCAGCAGGCGGGCAAGAGCGCCCGTCAAACCGTCTTTCGTGGAGTTGAAACAACTCAATGCGTGCGTCGCCCTATCTGCTCGTCCTCTTCGGCCTGGTCTTCACCGCGTGCCCGCCGAAGAAGATCCCCGGCACCGACATCGACGACAACGACGATACGAAGGCCATCCTGGCGGTCATCCGCAAGTACCGCGCCGCGGTGGAGGCCCGGAACCCCGACGCCCTGCACATGCTGTGCGACCCGTCCTTCACCGACGACGGCGGCAGCGCCCTGCCTGACGATGATCTCGACTACGACACGCTCAAGACCACCCTGCAGCGCCGGCTGCAACACGTCACCGACGTGAAGCTCGAGGTGACGGTGCGGCGCATCGAGTTCGACACCGACGACAAATACGCGCGCGTCACCTACAGCTACCAGGTGTCGTTCAAGATGCCCGGCTACAGCTCCCGCACGCAGAGCGAGAACGACATCAAACAGATGATGCTCAAGCGGGTGGCCGACTCCGAGTGGAAGATCACCTCGGGCATCTGAGACCGGGGCACCGGAAAGGTTCGTTGACCCACCTGGGAGCGGCCAGTATACCGCCGCGCTTTCAAAGGGTTTTTTCCCAAGAATTCGAACGAGGCGCGACATGGCTAGCGAAGGCTCCGAACCCACCAACTGGAAGAAGCGTGAGAGCCTCGGCTCGGCGCTCGTGCAGATTTTCATCGTCGGCGCCCTGCTGTCGGCCGCGGTGTACTTCGTGGTCAACAAGGGCAACACCAAGAAGGAGATCGCCGAGCTCCTCAAGGACGCCCGCGCCGAGGCGGTGAAGGGCAACCTCGCCAACGTGAAGAAGGCCATCTCCACGGCCAGCGAGGCGCTCGAAAAAGACGCCAACTCGCCCGACGTCAACGCGTTCATCGCCGCCGAGCACGCCGACCTCTGGCTCCAGCACAAGGAAGCCGGCGCCGAGGCGAAGACGAAGGAGTTCCTGGAGAAGGCGAAGGCCGCCGACAGCAAGAGCGGCGACCGCTACGGCGTCGAGGCGCTCCAGCTCCTCGCGGCGGGCAAGAACAAGGAGGCCGAGGACTTCGTGGAGGACCTCCGCAAGAAGGGCGCCAGCCACGCGCGCATCTTCTACGCGCAGGCCCTGGCGCTGAAGAGCCTCGGCAACCTCAAGCTGGCCGCCACCGCCTTCCGCGCCGCCTCCGACAAGGAGTGGAAGGACGTCAACTACGCCTCTGCGCTGGGCGAATCCCAGCTCGAAGAGGGCGCCTTCGCCGTGGCGCAGGACACCTTCAACAAGGCCATCCTCCAGAACGCGGCGCACATCCGCTCGCGGCTCGGGCTGGCGCTGGCGCGGGTGATGCGCAAGCAGGGCATGGGCGACGCGGAGAACATCCTCAAGGAGTTGATGGCCCGCGAGTCCGAGCTGTCGACTCCGCAGGTCGCCCGGGCCACCGCCATCGGCGCGATGATCCTCGCGCAGACCGAGCAGTACGATCAGGCCATCACCACGGCCGACGCGGCGCTGGCGAAGAACGGCGACGACGTGTGGGCGCTGTTCGCGAAGGCGCTGGCCCTGGCCGGCAAGAAGGACCCCGGCGCCGCGGCGGCCTTCGACACCCTCGTCGCCCGGGCGCCCACCGCCCCGGTGTTCTACTTCGAGGGCGCGCACGCGCTGCAGCGCGCAGGTCAGGCCGATGCCGGCATGTCGCTGCTCTCGAAGTACGAAGGGGTGTTCAAGTCGGTGAAGAACCCGACCGCCGACGGCAAGGAAGAGGTCTACCTCGACCGCGACGACCGCTACTGGCTGGCCCGCGGCGACATGTTCAAGGCCGCCAACAAGCTCGACGACGCCATCGCCTCCTACGACAAGGCCATCGAGGCCAAGGCCGCCAACATCACCCGCGCGTACTACGCCAAGGGCTCCACGCTGCTCGAGAAGAAGGAGTTCGAGAAGGCGCTGGAGATCCTCCAGGACATCACCCCCCAGGACGGCACCGGCAGCATCCCCGAGGCCTACTTCGCCATGGGCGACATCCTCTTCGAGAAGAAGGAGTGGGGTCCCGGCTGCCAGAACTACGCGTTCGGTCTGGCGAAGATGAAGATGAAGCAGGAGCCGCGCGAGAAGCTCAACGAGATCATCACCGGCGTGGAGAAGCGCCTGAAGGCGGCCAACCAGAAGGACATCGCCAAGCTGTGGACCGAAGAGCTCACCGCTTCCAGCTCGCGGAGACGACCTTCCAGCCGTCGTCTCCGCGCTGCACGTCACCCTCGAACTCCCAGCTGTCGACCTGACCGTCCCGGGTCAGCACGAAGGTGCCCGAGAAGTGCGCCGAGTCGGGTGAGCGCACCTCGACCTCGAGCAGCGGGTTCAGCACCGTCACCTGTCGCGCGCGGAAGAACTGCCCGACGAGCAGCTGCTTGACCTGCTGTACGTCGGCGCCGGAGGGCCCGCGGAAGCCGGGGTCGAGGTGAGACACCACGCCCGAAGGGCTCTTCTTCTCGGCCTCCGCGACGAGCGCGCCCACCAGGCGGCGCACCTCGTCTTCGGGCGAGCGCTGCTCCTCCGGCCAGAGGAAGTAGACGGCGGCGCCAGCGGCGACCGCGAGCAGCGCGCCGACGAGCGCGTTGCGGCTCACTCCACCACCAGCTCGTCGGCATCGAGGATCTCGGCCGGGCGCATGGCCTCGCCGATGCGCTTGAGGCGCTTGTCAGAGAGCTGTTCGAGGAAGTCGCGCAGCCTCGGCTGCTCCTTGAGCAGGGCCTCGAAGTTGGGCCGGCTCAGCAACGCCACCGCGGTCTTGCGGCTGGCGGCCACGGTGGCGGTGGCGCGCAACCCCTTGAGCAGCGAGATCTCCCCGGCGATGTCGCCCTCGCGGAGAATCGAGAGGCTCACCACGCCGCCGTCGGGGTCCTCCTTCTGCACGATGAGCTCCCCGGCCAGTACCAACACCAGCGCCTGCACCGGGGCGCCCTCCTCGATGACCTTCTCCCCGCCCGACATCCCCTTGAATTCGAAGCGCTGCAACAGCGCCGGGCGCTCGGCCTCCGGCACCTGCGCGAAGAGCGGCGAGGTGGCGATGAGGTTGCGCGCCATGCGGGCCTGCGCGAAGGCCGCCAACGCGCCGGGCACCGAGGGGTACATGCGCGCCAGCAGGTTGAGGGCCTCGCGCTCGATCTCCAGCACGTCGCAGTCGCTGACCGCGGTGATGGTCGAGGAGGGCGCGGCGCCGGTGAGCATGGTGATCTCCCCGAAGATCGACCCGCCGCCGAGGAAGGCCAGGGTCTTGTCTTCCCCCTCGACCCTGCGCGTGACCTCCGCCTTGCCCGCCACCAGCACGGTGATGCGGTCGGTGGCCGTCCCCTCGGTGCAGAGCACGTCGCCCTCCTTCAGCTCCCGGTACTCGAGCAGCTCGACGAGGTCCACGAAGGCCTCGCGCTCGATGTCGGCGAACAGCGGGAGCGGCGGGCGGGCGTTCGGATCGCTCGAGGCGCTGGCGTCCACCGCGGCCAGCACCAGGATGGACTGATCTGACAGCTCCTGACCTTCGAGGGTCATCAGGTCGGCCTGCACCTGCCCGTCGTAGAGGCTCTCGGGTGGCAGCGGCGGCGGCCCCGCGGCCCGTCCACCCACCACCCTCGCCGCGCGGGCGTGAATGCGCGCCAGCGTCTCGCGGATACGCCTCTCCCGCGGCGCGAACGGCAGCGCCTGCTTGCACGCGGCGATGGCCGAGAGGAGATAGTCGCGCTTGAGGAGCCCCTCGGCGCAGGCGTGCAACGTGGTGACCGCGCGCTCCGCCTCACCCA